>CAZOTW010000116.1:0-1619 GCA_964582845.1 uncultured Gammaproteobacteria bacterium | reverse complement strand
TAAGAAATATAAAAAAGCAGGCAGCCTACGGGAAGGGGTCCGTGCAAAAGCTCGCATCGGCCATCAAAGCCTATTGCACTCTTCTTTTTCGTAATTTTTCTTAAGAAGGTGGGCATTAAGGCAACCGCGCTTCACTTTCCCTCTCTTCCTCTCCTTCCGATACAACGGATTGACATCATTCTTATTTTTCATTGAATGTTCTTACATCATTTAGCATGGGTTTTAAGCAATGTCAAGTAGGTCACCATTTTTTTCTTGCCATCTGTTCGTTTTGGGAATCATAAGGAAGTTTATCCATCATTTTTCTGTGAAGAATACGGATTGACATCATTCGGTTATGAACGCCTACCGGAAAGTTTAGAGGAAGCTCATGAGAAATTTCTTGATAGAGTTGCCAGTGTTCAGACTTCCAGACAACCTCATGTGGTCAAGTACGTGGTTGATGCTCTAATTGAGGAGGATGAGGGGAAGGATGCCTTGGTATTAGCTGAAGAACAGAAGGGTTTTCTCTTCCTGCTGCTCAAAACTGTGATTGATATCCTTGACTAGAGGAGTGTAAAAGCATAAAAAATTCCCCAAGCAAAATAAGTGGATTTCCTTGCATAATCCTTCCTCGTAATCTCGTTTTTCAATTTCTACCCTTTTATGCAACGTTTCGAGTGATAATAAAGGGTTTTGATTTGTTTTCGATATTAAAGCCTTTTGGGAGGGGGTGCATCTTGGCAAGAAATCCACAGGTTAAAAAATCTTTATCAACACCCCGTTTGTTACTGAAGTCGTTGGCTGTTGGTTGTAGGATATGATGCAACACTTTGGTAATCGTCATATACCATACAGCCACTTTTCCCCATTTCTTGTGGTAAAAATCACCTTGACGTCAAACTATGTTTTTCATATATTTGATTTGCTTGAAGTTGTAATCTGGAATGTTGAGGTCAACGGATACACGGTTGAAATATTCTGCCACTGTAGGGAAACCAGGCGACTAACGGAGTAAACAAACCTTAACCTATTTATGGTATCAGGAGAAACTGGTCTGGTCCATTCAAAATCATTGACCAGGAGAGGAGAATCCGATGTCAAAGATGACCGGCGCGCGCGCATTCGCGGAAATGATGTGTCATTTCGGCGTATCGCATATTTTCTTCGTACCTGTTTGCATGGCCAAGGCTCTTGCCGAGATGGAAGACATGCCGATCCGCAGAGTTTTGGTGCATGGTGAGAAGGCCGCGGCCTACATGGCGGACGGCTATGCCCGCGCGAGCGGCAAACCGGGGGTGTGCATGGCGCAGGCTATCGGTGCCTCGAACCTCGCCGCTGGACTGCGCGATGGCTACATGGCGGGCTCGCCAATCATTGCCATCACGGGTGGGCCCACGCCCGAAGGGCGCTACCGGCATGCTTATCAGGAAGTAGAAGATTTCACGCAATTCGTTCCAGTCACGAAATTCAACGCTTGCGTCGACGCCGTCACGCGGATGCCCGATCTGCTGCGTCAATCTTTCCGAGAGGCAACCTCGGGTGCGCCGGGGCCAGTGCATTTGCAGATACAAAATCGTGGTGGCCAGATAATCGACCAAGAAGCCGATCTCGATCCGATGGTCGAACTTGCGTTCGCA
>CAZOTW010000115.1:0-1633 GCA_964582845.1 uncultured Gammaproteobacteria bacterium | reverse complement strand
ATGGCACACGTCTTGCACCATCCCTCCGCGATGAAAACTCGACCGCGACGATGAGCTTACATGGGCTCGTATCACCAGTAGCAAAGACGATATTCTTCTCGTTTCCCATGAAGGGAAATCCATCCGCTTTAGCGAATCCGAAGTCAGACCAACCGCCCGCGACACCATGGGTGTACGGGGAATTCTTCTGAAAGGCACTGACTTTGTCGTAAGCCTGGATATCATCAATGATGAGACCAAAACCGGTGATTACTTGACACTTATGGAAAAGGGGATCGGGAAAAAGACGGCAATCAAAGACTTCCCAAGACAACGCCGCGGAGGACAAGGGGTGAAAGTAGCGGAAGTCAAAGATAAAACCGGGAAAGTGGTCGTGACACAAATCGTACCGGCAGACACCGATAGCCTCATCCTTACATCTACCAAAGGCCAGGTCGTCAAGCTCCCAATTGATTCCGTGCCCAGGCTGGGACGCGCAACGAGCGGCGTCATCCTCATGCGCTTCACCGATAAAACCGATACGATCGCCGCCGCCACGTGTTTGACCAAGTAACGCTTCAATTTTGTACAATCTACTCGTGTAATTTATACCCCATAGTGCTATAATTCCACTCTATGAATCCTGAAGGAGACAGAATATCCAAAGTGTTTATCGCCGCTGGAAAATGTACTGAAACCCCGTATACGAACGAGGATGGCAATACGGCAGACGGTGTAACAATTGAGACCCAAGACTTGGTTTTTAAGGTAACCAAGGAACCCCACGTGTTGACGGAAAGAAAAGGGGAGATTATAAGTCACGTTATTGACGGCGAAATGAACAAAGAAATCGCGGTGAACCTAAAAATAAAAATTAGAACGGTAAAAAACCAGATTGCGAAGCTACAAGAACTCCTAGGGTACTATTTTATGGACCAGGGCCTTAACATCCAACCTCCAAGCGGTAGGATAGAAATCATCCTTTCTTTATTATATATCGGCGATCTTGAGTTACAGGAACGAAACTCTGGTGCTTTCGAGGAAGTTGCAGCTACCGCGGAAGTGTGATATATATTACATATATGCGATTGAGTGTCGGCGACGCTGCACCAAATTTTTCCACCGCAGATCAACTTGGCAAACGGCATACACTAAAAGACTACCAAGGAAAGTGGATCCTTTTGTATTTCTACCCCAAAGATTTTACCTCCGGCTGCACGACCGAAGCCTGCGGGTTACGCGACAACTTCACTAATCTTTCTACCCATATCACTATCGTCGGAGTAAGCCCCGACAGCATCGAAAGTCACAAAAAATTCGCCCAAGAATATACGCTACTATTTACGCTCCTTGCTGATCCCAAAAAAGAAATGATCAAAGCTTACGGAACCGACGGCGTTTTATTTACCAAACGCACGTCATTTCTTGTCGATCCAAACGGGATAATCAAGAAGATATACGAGCGAGTCAATCCCGAAACCCACGCACAAGAAATCCTAAATGATATCAGCAGGTTACGGAAATAGCATTCATTTCAAAAACTTTTGCGAAGCCAATTCCGAAGGTGGCATATCTGTTCCACCCCCGAGGTGGATGACTAATTGTTCTAGTTCACATACATACCGTACACATAGGAACATATGAAAGGTACAAT
>CAZOTW010000114.1:0-1640 GCA_964582845.1 uncultured Gammaproteobacteria bacterium | reverse complement strand
AAAGGGCGGGATTGAAGCCCCAACATTTTACGGTATACATATTATTGCTCCGGTGATTAATCACTGGGGAAATCTTAACCCTAATACTGTTCATTTAAGAAAAAATGTATTATATTACTCTCCTGAAAGGAGGGTAATAGTATGGCGCGAACGCTTGCAGAATTGCCCAAAGGAGCGCGAATCACCGACTATATCAGTTTGGGTGTAGTAAGTAAGACTTTTCCATTGAGCACCATCCATGCCATTTTAAGTCGAACTGGGAAAGCCAGCAAGAGACAGCGTGAATTGCCGGCGCATGTTGTTATTTATTATGTTATAGCGTTAGCGCTTTTCATGCAAGCATCCTATCGTGAGATACTCCGGTGTCTTTTGGAAGGGCTTCAATGGTTGAAGAGGCCTGAGGAAAAAATCCATGTGACCGGGAAATCTGGGATTTCTCAGGCGCGCGCTCGTTTGGGATGGGAGCCTATAGAAGCCCTTCATGATGAAATCGTACGACCGATTGCCAAAGAAAATACCAAAGGCGCGTGGTTCCGTAGTTGGCGTTTGGTAAGCCTTGATGGCAGCACACTGGATGTGGCGGACACGCGAGAGAACAGAGAAGCTTACGGGTATCCTGGCGCAAGCAGGGGGGAAAGCGCTTACCCGCAGATACGTTTTGTTTCGTTGGTGGAGAATGGGACTCATGTGTTGTTTGGGAGCCGTATGGGGCCGTACTCTATGGGCGAATGTACTCTGGCGAAAAGTGTTATAAAGAATCTTACGCCAGGTATGCTGTGTCTTGCCGACCGGTATTTCTTTGGCTTTGATTTGTGGAAACAAGGCAGGTCGACCGGGGCTGATTTTATGTGGCGCGGGAAGAAAAATCTTCGGCTGCCGTGCCTGAAAAGGTTTCCCGACGGGTCCTATCTGAGCGTTATATATCCCTCGCAGCGTGATCGTCGGAATCAAACAAATGGAGTCGAGGTTCGCGTGATAGAATACGTTTTGGAAGGTGTGCCAGATTCGGAACCATTCTACCGCTTGCTCACCACCATCATGGACCCCGAAAAAGCGCCGGCTCACGAACTGGCCGCTTTGTTCCATGAACGATGGGAAATCGAGACCGCTCTGGACGAACTGAAAACCCACCTGCGTGGCTCTCAAATCGTCCTGCGGAGCAAGACACCCGCATTGGTCAAGCAAGAGTTTTATGGGTTGCTGCTGGCTCATTATGCCATCCGTGGATTGATGCATGAAGCGGCGCTGAAAGATAACGCCGACCCGGATACCCTCTCGTTTATCCATACCGTCAGGGTCATCCGTCGCAAATTACCTCTTTTCGTTTCTTTTCCCCCCTCAGGAAAGAGCGATGCTTCATGAATCCGTACTCGATGAAATCCTGGAAGATCGCGTCGTATCGAGTCGGGGCAGACGTAATCATCGAGGATTGAAAAGGAAAATGAGCAAGTATCCTATTCGTCCGAGAAACAAACCAATGCAATGTATCGAAAACATTGAAAATCACATTAGAATCCTTAAATGAACAGTATTAGATTTAGATTAAACCAATCAGACACAAGCAAGAGGTGGCAGAAGTTTATAACCAAAGAATATCCTGAAATAACGAGCATTGTATCTTTGCCAAAAGATGTTTTTGA
>CAZOTW010000113.1:0-1667 GCA_964582845.1 uncultured Gammaproteobacteria bacterium | reverse complement strand
TAATCTTGCGTCTGCGCTGTCAGGAGTAAGAATGCTTTCCGAGAGTATTTTCTCAGAAGAAAGCAAGAGGGGCTTCCTCCCAAAAAGGCGATTCTTGCGACAGCACACAAACTCATCAGAGTTATGTTCGCTATGCTCTCCAATAAATCTCTCTTCAGAAAGGAGGTGGCTGTTGAAAAGTTGACTACAATCAAATAAGCTAAACAAGATCAAGTATTTGAGAATTATCAAGAAAAATATATCAGACAAGAATTGCCTTAACTATAGTAACTATCTTTTTGTGTCCCGAAGATCATAGCTGATATGGAAAATGTGCTTGTTTAAAAAGAAAGATCTGAATTGTCTCAGGATATTATCCAAAGATTTCAGTATTCCGCCTGAACATGAAGAATAAAATTTCAAGAGTAATTTTTATCAATAAAAGAGCAATAATCCTGTGAGAAAAATGCTGACAAAAAATTAAGAAAAATCTTACAAGAAAATAGGTGAAATACCTACAGACATTTTTGTCTACTATGCATATACTTTTAAAAGTTCTGTTCTGATTTTTCGGGGAATGCCACAAATGGAGGGGGTGGTGTTTATGATTGTTTGGTGCTTTAAGTATGAAATGCGCTTTTTGGATTGGATTAAACGAAAGGAGGAAACAAATATGAGACGGCTATTATGTATGATCGTGGTACTTACGGTATTGGCTGTTACTGGTTCCGGATATGGAGCCTCTAAGGTTTTGTTCTTCGCCTCGGACGGGATGCGTCCGGACCTCATGGAACGTTATGTGTCCGCGGGTGCGATGCCTACCTACAAAGGTCTGATTGCCAAAGGCGTCAAGGGAGATAACGGATTGGTCCAGGCCTTCCCACCTAATACCGGGGTCGGCTGGTATACCCTCGCCACGGGTACATATCCATCCGAACATGGGTCCACCAACGACACTTTCTTCCGAATCGGCGACAACTTCAACAATCGTACGTCTTTTTCTAACTCCGGCATCCTGCAAGCCGACACTTTGGCCGCTGCTGCTGAGCGCGCGGGGAAGAAAGTCGCCCAGATCGAGTGGACTGGCGGCCTGAATGCAAATATTACCGGACCAACGGTTGATTTTGCAAACTTTTTTTCCACACGAGGTGTACTTGCTGCACCGCTAAACCCAATTGAACAGGCGGGAGCGGCGTCCTTTGGCATATCGTATCAGGTAGCATCATTTGCTCCAGCGAGCGGTTGGAGCAATGTACCTGTGGGTGATCCGGCAGCTCCGCCGCAACAAACCACGATCACTGTTGCAACTACGTTCGCGGCGCAGAACCCAACCCGTGTTTACGACTTATATATTTACGATAGTGTGGTGGATGGAACCCCTGGGTATAATCACGCAATCCTTGTGCGCAGTGGTGCCGCGAAAGATGGGAGCCAAGCAGCGGTAGATTTGGCGGTTGGCGATTTCAAGGAGGTCAAGCTACGTGGGGCCGACGGCCTAGTCGGAGCTCGCGCCGGGCAAAGTGCCGGTTTCTACACCAAACTGATGACCCTTACCCCGGACCTTTCATCTTTTAAATTGTACTTCACCTCGGTGGAGCGCGTGATCGCTACTTGCAATACAGCCGCGTGCAATGCCCTTCCGGCTGGTGGAGCTGGAGGCGCTCTTCCGGGTGCGCGATGCCGAGCGG
>CAZOTW010000112.1:0-1698 GCA_964582845.1 uncultured Gammaproteobacteria bacterium | reverse complement strand
TGAATGTGTTACCCGATTTTTTCAGGCTTTTGGCACCATTAATTTTTTTATGACAGTACCTGAATTTTGTACAAAATTGACACCTTTGGAGATAGTGCCACCCTGGGTAAGCGGTATAGATTACGAAGTAGGTGATTTAGTTTTGTATGATGGAAGAATATGGAAATGTAGATATGAACATACGTCACAGGTTGATTGGTATCCTATAGCACCCGGATTATGGTTTTGGGAAGAACAATGATACAAAAATATTAAGTGTTAATCAAAACTAGAGCGTTAATCAATCAAAAGCATTTGCCACATCGTGTGGCAAATGCTAAAGTCCCCGGTATTTAATCAAAACCAGGACGAGCCGCGAAAACTGTCGCCTAACAGTAAGTATCCGGTAAACTGCATATTTACTTCAAGTCCGTCATGAGCGATATTTTCTTCTTTCGAACAAAAGGAGAAAACATGACTTACGACACAAAAAAGTTGGTTTCTCGCTTCCAGGCCAGCGGGTTATCGCAAAAGCGGTTCTGTCAAAAACATTCGGTGGCATTTTCAACACTTCAATATCATTTACACAAAAGTAAAAAGGGACAAAGCTCTGACTCAGGGTTGGGCCTGCCTGGATTTATTCCTTTGAAAGTATCTCCCCCAGCAGAAGCGATAAGCGCGGTTACGATAATTCGCGGGAGTTTTTCGCTATCGGGAATAGCGGAACTCATAAAGAGCTTTGAATTCTGATGCTGGGTTTTTCGTTTGCATCGCAAATTTACCTTTATTCGCACGCAACCGATATGCGGAAGAATTTTGACGGGCTATCGGGCCTTGTCACGGAGCATTTAAAGAAGGATCCACTCCGAGACGGTGCCTTTGTTTTTGTGAATAAGCGTCGGGACAAGATGAAGATACTGGTATTTGATCGTCATGGGTTCTGGCTTCTGTACAAGAGATTGGAAGCGGGATGTTTTCAGCTTCCTCCCCAGGAATCCACACGCACGGCAGAAGGACTGACACTTACGTATGAACAGTTGGTGATGATCATTGAGGGCATAGATTTGCGAAGTATTAAAAGGAGAAAAAGATACGGTTTTGTGCAAAAAATAACTTGACTGTATGGTATGCACAGGCTATATTAAGTCAAGACATGAAAACACTCACCAAAGACGCCTTACTCGTTGCACCCCGCCAGGAATTGTTAGACACAATCGAAACGCTGCACACTCAAAACCTGCTGTTGCAAAGCCGTCTTGCCGAAGTTGAGTTTCATACCGAATGGCTGAAACGACAGATCTTCGGGAGCAAATCAGAGCGCTTTATTCCCGATGATGATATGCAGACGATGCTTGATCTTGGCGTTGTTAAAAATGAAGAACCGCCAACAGCGACGCAAAAAATCACCTATGATCGACATGCGCCATCTTCAAAAAAAGAAACTCCAGGACATGGCCGCGCTTCCATGCCGACGCATCTTCCCTTTGTTGATACGGTAATTGAACCCGAAGGCGACCTTACCGGTCTTGTACGCATAGGCGAAGAGATCTCCTGGCACTACGATATGCAGCCCGGATCACTGTTTGTACAAAGAATCATTCGTCCCAAGTATACGCGTCCGCAAAGTGATGGTGTCGCTATCGCCGAACTCCCCGCGCTTCCGATCGACAAAGGGAATGCAGGCGCGGGACTTATGACCCAGGTAGTAATCGATAAATT
>CAZOTW010000111.1:0-1719 GCA_964582845.1 uncultured Gammaproteobacteria bacterium | reverse complement strand
CGAAGCCATTAATCGCCAGTCACGAGTTGAGAAAAGGCTGCTCGGAGATCCGGAAATTATTATACCTTATGCGCATCCCCTACTCCCTGCAGAGGACGGGCACTTTCCGAAAAACTCTTGACACCACCAATGGTATCAAGAAACGTAACAAGCTTTGGCTTGCTCCGTTTTAACTTGTGTTGCATTGAGTCGAGAAACTATTTGCTCTTTTTATCAGTCCGGATAGAATATGAAGCCAGTCCGCTCATCAAATACAAAACTATTAGCCGGCCATTTTATATGGTAACGCTCGGGGACATTATTGGGATCGTTTAGCTTATATTCGTGAGCTTCAATTCGAATTTCCATCACCACTTCAGGTTTGTCATTTTCCCAAAAAAGCGTTCGTGAGATTATCGAAAAAGGCAACATAAGTGTATCTACACTCTTAAAATTCCCCGCAGTTATTTCAATAGAGGTATGAAAATCGGGGGGAAAACGTTTCCTGTACGAAGTTAAAGCATATCCCAGCTTTCTTTCAAATGTCCATTCATCAATCGAGCCTTCTTCGTCAACGTTCGTCATGACTGCCAAATTTGCATCCGGCAGTTCAATCTCCATTTTAACCAAGTTCTCAGAGTTCAACCAAACATCATGTCCCCAGGGCTTCATACATAGCCCGACTTCAATGTCATTTTGGAGATCAGGCTTCTTGTCCTGCCCAATTAACCCACAATAGAAATTACTACCTTCGGTGCGCCACAGCCGCTCCAGTCTGTCTCCAGGATAGGAAACAATCTGCAACTCATGGTCCCGAAAAGTAGATGGGGCTTCCACGTCTAGTTTACGATCTTTAAGGCGAGAATCGTATCGAATCCTGCCATGGAGAAACGAAAACTCTTTTTCGGTTGTCAGTGTTCCCGTCCCCAGAAGCCGCCTACTTACAAGACTTTCTTTCCCTGAGTTTTCTTGAATCCTTTTTTTAACCACGGAAGGCAGTGAAGTCGTTCGGGTATGTTCATACTTTACGATTAGATTCTGAAGACTTCCTAATCGAACTTCTATCGCCTGTTGTATTGATGTTGCATCGTGCTCAGCCATACAGGTATTTGCTATACTCAACAAAAGGCAAATGCTTGTCCATTTTTTAATATTCATTTTAGTATCTCCTTTTTAATCTCCGTTTTATTTATGTCTTAAAAGGGGCACGTGTCGTAAATTTGCCAAGAGAGTAACAAACGTTTCTTTGTGAACGCGTCCGAATATAGCATATTAAAATCACTCAGTATTCATTATTCCACTGCCATGCTCATGCTTTTTTTTGTGGCAAATCTTTACAGTGTCCACAACGAATAGTAGCGTTAATCACTCCAAAGGCTCACAAAGCCAACAATTATCAGCCGTCGACATGTCCGGAAAAAGTTCCGTTAAAACATACTGGTCCTCTAAATAGGCACCTCTGCATAAGTGATCAAAATATACCCTCACGTCAGCACAAGTTTTCGTCTCAATAATCATAGGGCAGATACAGCCCGGATCCTCCGAGATCTCACAAACTGGGAGCCAGTAGAGGTTAGTTGTTTTAATATAAACAAGAGAATCTTCGAGAAAATGACAGTGAAAAACACAAGGCGGCGCCACCCACCAGTAACACTCACATGCAAATATACTACCGGCAAAAACAACGACGACAAGACTCAATACAATAAGTTTAATTTTAATACTTTTCATAGTAACACA
>CAZOTW010000110.1:0-1747 GCA_964582845.1 uncultured Gammaproteobacteria bacterium | reverse complement strand
CGTTTTTTGTTTTTATGAAGAGACTCTGGACAAGCCAGAGTGACGATATATGAGAAAGCTTCAAGTAAATATGACGGAGCATCAAGATATTATACAAAAGGCCGTGAAAATCGTTTGCGAGGGCGGAATTATCATATATCCTACCGATACCGCGTTTGGCATAGGGTGTCGTATCGATGATCATAAGGCGGTAGACCGACTTTTTCAGATACGGAAGCGTCCCATTACACAAGCAACACCAGTTCTCGTAAGTTCCATTGATATGGCACTCGCCTATTTTGATCACCCGTCCGATATTGTGCGACGTTTTATGGAAAATTATTGGCCCGGAGCTCTTACCATTGTGGCTCCGTGTAAAATTGAAAAAGTCTACTCCCCTATCCGTGGAAATGGGAAAACAATTGGGCTTCGCATGCCAAATCACCAAACAGCATTAAAGATCATTGGCGGCGTTGGGGTGCCGATTTTGGGTCCTTCAGCAAATTTTCATGGGAAACCCACTCCGTATTCCTTCAAGGACTTGGATCCGAATTTGGTACAATTAGTTGATTTCGTTGTCGCTGGGGAAACCCATGGGAACATAGCCTCTACGGTTGTTGATTGTTCCGTGAGCCCGTATCGAATTATTCGTCAGGGGGCAGTATATCTTACAACATAAATTATGCAGACTATTTTATCTATCGATACAGCGCTATCGGAAACGGTACACGTTACACTTGATTACGCCGGGGGGCGGATCGAAAAAACTTCCCAGTCGCGCGTGATGAAGGCGCAGATGGTGCTCCCGCTTATTGAAGAGATTCTTAAGGAATCAGGTATTACCTCCTCTGATATATCAGAAATTCGAGTAGCGCAAGGGCCCGGGTCATTTACCGGAGTGCGTGTGGGAGTGGCTATCGCCAATGCCTTAGGGACGCTTCTTGATATTCCTGTCAATGGAAAGCGTGCGCTTGCATTGCCGCACTATTAACCGTACAATGGGAAATTGTACGTATTTCATATTCATATATTTATAGAAAGGAGTGGCACATATGGCCGACTCAACAGATCCAAAAACAGAAACAAAAAAAAGTGGTACCAATCCACTCATTTTTGTCGGTATTGGTTGCCTTGTTCTCTTGGTGGTGCTAGGAGTGGCAGGTTCGCTCATTGGGAGATTTTTATTTAAGAATGCGGCAACGTCGCTTATTGAAGGCGCGATTGAGAATAAGACAGGAGTCAAGACAAATTTGAACGATATAGCACAAGGGAAAATGAGTTTTACCGATCCGAAAACAGGATCAACGGTTGATATAGGATCGGGAAAGATTCCCGATAGCTTTCCAAAGGATTTTCCTATCTATCCCGGTGCAAAAGTAACCAGTGCATTGGCTGGTGCGGAAAAAGGGAAAAACAGTGGATTTTGGATTACGCTGTCTACATCAGATACGGTGGATAAGGTAGGAGCATATTACAAGAGCCAGTTGTCGGCCAAGGGGTGGGAGACGACGGCTACCTATTCTGCCGGAGATACAAGCACTCAGACCGTATCTAAAGGGGATATGTCGGGAAGTGTCGCGATAACGCGTGCAAGTGACGCGAAAGAGACGGAAATAGTGGTTATCGTGGGTCAGGACAGTGGGGACAGTACATCGGAAGAGGCAACCCCGGCGCAAAGCGAGTAGCGAGTAAGACGTTTTTGGTGATATATACGAGTTTCGCATATTTCGGGTCCTGCCTCTCGGCGCTGTTACGTCGGCACGCAGTA
>CAZOTW010000109.1:0-1779 GCA_964582845.1 uncultured Gammaproteobacteria bacterium | reverse complement strand
CCAGGAGATGATCGCTCTGGGTAATTTTAAGATCCTCAAAGAAGAATCCTCAGGCTCCGGCATCCGCAGAATTTACGCTACGGTGCAAAAAACGTAAATATTTATTATTTATGTGTTTCGCACTATTTCGGGTCCAGCTCGCGGCGCTGTTACGTCGGCACGCTAAATTGCGGGTCCTGCCGCGGGCTTTCTCCCATCAATCGTCCTCGGTGTCCCCTTCTTTTTTGATCTTTCTTGTCTTCTGACCACATTACAACCCACAGGTTCTTCCAATAGGTTTTTGTAGTAAGACACCTCCGGGCGATTGATGGGAGCCCCTCTGCCCGCGTCACCCGCCACCAGCGAAATATCGCTAATGACTCGTGAAGAGCGCGTGGGAAACCATGTTGTGGACAACTTGCGCGTTTGCGCAAAAGAACATTAAGAGTAATCATATATCGCAAACGCGCATTTAGTGAGGATGGAGTGAACCTGTATGATCGTGGGAGAGCACACCGAACGGGTCCCAACAACATGCTGTTTCCCACGCACTCTAACAGAAAAAAGGTGGGGATACCGCAGCGTGCCGACCAACAGCGCCGTGAGACAGGACCCGAAATAATACAAACGTCCATCATATTATGAAGATCAACTTCGGCGAATATAGTAATACAGCGACCCGGCAAGAATGATGCAGTACAGAAGCAATCCTGCGGCAAACGATTTCACCATAAAGCCCGTCCCCTTCTCTTTATAGACAAAAAACAGAAATTTGCGAAGGAGGAAAAAATGAATGAGCATAAAAATGATGGCAAGAATGAGGCTCACCGATTTTATGATCGTTGAAGGGATAAAGAAAAATATGAAACTCCCCAAAAAGAGCGTCCCAATCGCGCCCACGCCTGTCACCGCCGCCATGCTTTCCCACATGGTGGTAGCGACAGGATCGAACTTTCGCCGCTGTTTATACAATCTCGTCCAATAAAAACTGCGCCAGAAATATTTTTTGGCAATCGGCCAAAACCCTTCAAACTCATGGTGTACCCGCACGTCTGGAGCAAATATGATCGCGTAGCGCTTGGCGATCCGGTAGGTAATCTCCACATCCTCCATCTGCCGGAATATTTCATTAAATCCCCCAAGCCTGATAAATACCTCGCGGCGCATCGCAGCAACCCGGGTGCTAAAGAGGTAGTAGTACCCATCGCGATCCCGCTCATTGGTCCAGTAGCTCCAATCCCTAAGCGCTTTAAACTGCGGAAAAAAGTTCTGTGACTTTTGATGTTTGTCCCACACACCGGTAATTGCCGTCAAATCATGATCTTCTTTAAACTTTTCCGCAATTTTTTTCAGTGTATCGGGGTACACCTGTACATCGCTATCTAAAAAAACGAGGACGGTGCCTTGTGCCTTTTTCGCTGCGGCGTTTCTGGCAGCAGCCGGACCGCGGTTTCTCGTCAACCGGATGACTGTCGCTGGAAACGGTATTTTTTTCCCTTGATACGTAATACTTGATACCTGATACTGCTCGTTGGATGCATCATCACCGATGATCACTTCAAAATCCTTATACGTGGAATTCTTGGCATACAACAGATTTAGATGGAACTTTATTTTGCAGATATGGACAGGATTGGACTGGTAAAAACACATATTCTACATTATTAAATGATGGTGCTATAGAACTACCAAATATTGCTTATAGCATGACATCATTATATCCATATGATACAGCCTATGCTGATATTACTGAACAAGCTACAGCACAAGCTTTGCATCGTATGTTTGCCTTTAATCATA
>CAZOTW010000108.1:0-1852 GCA_964582845.1 uncultured Gammaproteobacteria bacterium | reverse complement strand
ACGTCTTGCAATAGTTGTCGGAAATCAAGATCAAATCCCTGAGCCGGGAAGCTATCAGAGCCGGAGTATTTTTGTAGATCCGAAAGAACTATCCGAGGAAAATGTACTGCAGATATTCGGCTTTTTTTTCACCCCGGAGAAAAGTACTCTTGATCTTAGGGCCCCGCGACATACCCGAACCGTACATGAGAGACAACACGTAGAACCTCCGGTGCCCCAGATGCATGACCGGGAACGCATAGGGAATATTATTGCCGATGTATTCGGTGACAGCAGTAAACCTGATAGTAAAAAAAAGCAGGAACAGTCGCACCGGCGCCGAAAAAAACGCCGACAGTGGATTATCGGCGGAATGATAGGAATCGGTTTGCTAATTATTCCGGTCGTCTGGTATCTGGTAAGCATTACCGTCAGCGGCATAACTATCGCGGTAAGCGCACGGGCGATGAGCGCTGGGAATATGAGCGCGGTGAATTGGCAATCCCGGGTTGCTACCTACTGGATCAAGCAGGGAAGTATCGTGCTTAGCATTGCCGCTGTTCCTATGACATGGATGGGGCAAGAGGATGTGATCCGCGGCCAGGAACGGTTATTGTCGTTTCTTTCGGATGCGGAGACTGCGTCAGAGGAAGTCCAATCCATGGTGACATTAGGGCAGTCGGTTGCATCGGGACTGTTAAATCAAGTGGACGTTACCGGTACCGGGACGACACCGGCGGCTGACATTACGAAACTCCGGATTTCGCTTGATTCGGTTCAGAATACATTAGGGCTTGCCCAAGCAGAACTAGCGTTACTGATGCGGGACCGTACGTTTCCGTTTAGCATTTCCGCAGTCGCCCGGGGAGGTACATCGATTATTTTGCAGCTTTCGGCACTTCGGGAATCGGCAGCCAATATGGATAAATTTGTTTCGTTATTTATGCAACTTGCCGGATTTAAAGAGGCGCGAACGTATCTTATCCTTTTACAAAACAGCAACGAACTACGTGCAACCGGCGGATTTATCGGAAGTGTCGCAGTCGCATCTTTTGAAGACGGACGGATGAATGATCTTCAAGTGCAGGATGTCTATACGTTTGACGGACAACTTAAAGGCCATGTAGATCCGCCGACTCCTGTGCGGGAGTTACTCGGGCAGGAACACTGGTATTTACGCGATTCAAACTGGGATCCGGATTTTGAGGCGAGTGCCGCCCGCGCCGCTTGGTTTTACCAGAAAGAAACAGGGAGCAGTGTCGACGGGGTACTGGCCGTTAACACACCGTTTATCGTTGAAGTATTGAAAGCCACCGGGCCTATTGATTTACCAGATTACAATGACCGTGTTACCGCGGATAATTTTTATGGGAAGGCTCTCTACTATACGCAAAATGATTTTTTCCCGGGATCGACCCAGAAAAAAGATTTTTTAGGAACACTGGCGCGTGCGCTCATGACAAGAATTACGACAAGCAGGACCACAAACATGCCGGCACTCTTCCGCGCCATAACCACGTCACTTGCCGGACACGATCTTCTGGTCGCCCGATCTTCAATCGGTTGCCGCCCATTATGGCTGGGCAGGCAAGGTGCCCGCGACAACCGGATGTGTCGGGGCGGAATTGGCAAGCTGCAGCATGGATCCTTTGATTATTGTTGAAGCCAATGTGGGAATCAACAAAGCGAATTTTTTTATGAGCCATATGGTTGACCGGCAGGTAACCGTGAATACTGACGGTAGTATCAGTGAGACCGCGACTCTGACCGTTAAAAACACCAGTGGTAAGGATCAGGGTCTGTCGTACAGGACGTATGTGCGGTTTTTGCTGCCGGCCGATACCGCCGTGATCGGAGTTACGCTTGACAAAGC
>CAZOTW010000107.1:0-1917 GCA_964582845.1 uncultured Gammaproteobacteria bacterium | reverse complement strand
ATAGCGGGCGTATCCCTCGTATTGCTTTTTTTCTTTTTTAGATAGGTCAGAAACCCATTCTTCCTTTTCAATCGATTCTACCAATTCCATCTCGTCCTTATCTAGATAGTCGTCCCTGAAAAATTCACTTTTCAGGTAGCCGTAGGTAATAACTTACCAGGTTGATTGATCACACTCACAAACCAGCGCCGAATCCAAAGCAACAAAAAACAACCGCGACTACCGGCCACAAGGGCAAAAGCCCTCATCAGCTTCATCAGATTGAACCCGCACCCGCTAAGGATTGCGTTTATCATGTCGCCTTCGCGGCCCTTGAGATGATTTCGTTCCATTCCATGGTCAGCCTTCAGGTGCCCTATCACCGGTTCAATCGCGGACCGCCGACGTATCCACCGCAGTAATGATTTGCTGCTGGTTTTCTTTCCGGTCAGATGCACCTCTATCCCCGGTGGTACGTCTGCTGCTGCACGATATCCACGGTCGCAAAATACCTGCCGTGGTTCCCAACCGGTTATTGATTGCAACTGTTCTATGGCCTCCGCCAGAGTATGCCCGTCATACGGATTGTGATGAACTGCCTTCACACCTACCACCCAGCTCTTCCGCGATGTCGATGCCACCGATACCTTGCTGCCAAACTCGTAGCGCTTGTGCGCCTTCCCTTTTGAGATGCATTCCACTTCCGGCGCCCAGATACTGTACGTCTTGTTCTTATCGTCTCTCCGTTGCTCGTAAATCTTCTCACTCACCTCCAATAATTGCATCAACTCTTCGTCCGGGTGGATCTCATTGTTGCGAATATCTCGTATCACCCTGCCAAGATACGTCCGTAACCGCCTCGCCTGTCGTCGGGCCCGTTTGAATTGTTGAGCGTGCGCATACCGAGCCTGCATAAAAAAGGCTTTCTTTGATACCCGCTCATAACTCTGTCGAAGCCTAATCCCGCGACGCTTCGCTTCCCGCACCAGCGTCCGACGCGCTTTGAAATACAGCCGCGCATCCGTGGGAAAAGCTATGGCCTTCTCCTGCACCGTCGTGTCCACATTCACCCGCTCGCTATCGCTGCGCTTCAACAGCTTGTTGCGCTTTGCCGTCTCGACGGTCTCCTTGAGAAGCTTTTCCACCCCTTCCCATCCCACTCGCCGGCGCCACCGTGTCATCGAACTCGGGTCGATAGGCAATTTGTGCTGGAAATACTCACAGCCACAGAAATATTGCCAGTAGGGATTTTCGACAAACTTCACAACCACCGACTCATCGCTCTCGTTGTAAGCATGTTTCAGATAGTGGAGTCCCACCATGATGCGGATCGGAATGCCTGGCCTGCCCACGTTTTCGACATAGAGCGGACCAAATACCTCCGCAAATGTACTCCATTCGATTTGATCGGCGAGCACAAAAAGCGGATGCCGATGATCGAGGATGTTGACGAGTTTTGACCTGAACAGGTCGCCATGAGACTTTTCTTTTCCGTCGTTTTTTGGTTGCATGATTTGCAATGTTTCCAAAGGATCGTTATTGTTTAATTGCAATTCCTACAACCCCGTTTGATCAAATTCAAATAGAAATATCAAGCAGAAAATGAAGATTTTATAGTTTTTCAGGGACGACTAGATATGCTGCCTTTTTCATTTGTTACTCCAAAAGGCAATCCCCAACTGATTTTAAAAACACTCGGTATGGGCTTATCCCTGCTTGAGAAAAAGTGCTGCCAGCGGCGGCAGTGTCAGCTCAAGGCACTGGGGGTGACCGTGCATTGGCTCGGGCCGTGTGGTCACATATTCGCCATTACCAACACCGCTGCCCCCATACTGGTTCGCATCGGAGTTTAGGACCTCGCGATAACGCCCTGGACGCGGAGTACCAATACGATACCGCGTGCGTACCACCGGCGTGAGGTTAAGCACAACGATGACA
>CAZOTW010000106.1:342-2090 GCA_964582845.1 uncultured Gammaproteobacteria bacterium | reverse complement strand
TGCCAACGAAAACAGCTTTATCAAGAGTATGACCGATGCCGACTGGGACCGCCTTTTTCAGATAGTGCAGGCAAAAGACCCTTATCAGCGTTTACGTTCGATTCATAACGCCACACGGCTTTATGATTATTCCAAACCGTGGGTCACGCATGTCAGTCTCCAGTATTATAATGCAGTCCGTGCTTTTGGCGTATCGCCGCTTTTAAGGGACATTTATAAAAAGCCCATTGTGCACGATGAAATTAATTATGAGGGTAATATTGATAGACGCTGGGGACAATTATCAGGCGAGGAGATGGTTTACCGTTTCTGGGTCGCTTATGTCGGCGGCGCTTATGCCACGCATGGTGAAGCGACACCTCGACCAATCGGCGATGGATGGATTTCATCGGGCGGCAAGCTTTATGGCGATAGTCCAGCCAGAATCGCCTTCCTGCGAAAAATTGTCGAAGAAGGACCGCAGGAGGGTCTTAATCCGCTCGATCAATATTATTTAAGAAACGCTGTGGGAAAATACGGCGAGTATTATTTGTATTATTTTGGTAAAGACACGCCTAGTGAATGGGAATTTCGGCTACCGGACGATGGCCTGCAGAATGGTATGCGATTTAAGGTCGATTTAATCGACACGTGGAATATGAAAATAACGACTCTTGAGCAAGTTTTTGAAGTAGAAAAACTGGATCGTTACGAATATATCGATAAAAAAAGGTCAAAGGTGGAATTACCTGGCAAACCTTACATGACTTTGAGGATACAACGAGCGAAATAATTCTTGATGTTCGTTTTTCGTCTTTAGGTTGCGCTGCTCGTTTCGTCTATCGAATATACGTCTAACGATTAACATAACCGTAACGAGTAGCTCAACCGCAACCGTTCGACAACATTATGGTAATTGGGTATTTTGGCATAGTTTGTAATTAAGATATATTTTGCCCTTGAATTTCATCTTGCTCCGGCTATAATACAAGTGGCGACATTGAAAAGTGGCAGTCTCGAGATTAAAAAAATAAATAGTAAAAATAGGACATAGATAATTAATAAGTCCTATTAGGGAGAGCTTACGAAGGGGAGAAACATATCTTGAGTCGGGTCAAAGTATCCAATTTAACAAATCTTGCGAAATATCACAGATAAATACGGTGTGAAGAGTGTGCACCTGACAAAACCAACAAATTTTTTAAGGAGGTACAGAAATGAAAAAGTACAGATTAGTGGTTATAGGAATTGTTTTATTTGTCTTTACTCTATCAGTAGGCTCATGGTGTGCGGCCTCAAATGATAGCAACTTAATTACAGGAGAAAATGAATTGTCTCTGGTTTTGGCATTGGATGATGCAAGCTCGTCGCAAGACCCGGATGGCGGTTGTATCGCCTCAGGCGAGACAAAGAGCGGAACCATCTTTCCTAGGGGAGATACGGATCCCTATACCTTCTATGGCCAGGCGGGCCAAGGCGTTGTGATCGAGATGGCCGGCATTTCCGGGTATTTGTACCCACGACTGCAGCTTTATGACCCCAATAGTATTCGGGTCGTAGATGCCCGCGATGAACTATACTGGAACTGTTTCTCAAGTGGCTGGTACCACTATAACAAAGCAAGGATAGAGAACCAAAAATTAAAAATGACCGGTGTGTACACAATAGTGGCCTCAGATGACCGCTTGGCCACGGGAGAATATGGATTGTCTCTGGTTTTGGCGCCGGGTGCTACAACTTCGCAACAAGACTCGGAGGGCGGTGATATC
>CAZOTW010000106.1:0-327 GCA_964582845.1 uncultured Gammaproteobacteria bacterium | reverse complement strand
AACTGGAAACATTTCTCCCGCCGGAGATACGGATGCATACTCTTTTTATGGTCTGGTTGGCCAGGGTGTTGTGATCGAGATAGCTGATATCTCCACTTCAGCGGCTTTGCACCCACGACTGCAACTTTACGATTCTAATGGTGTTCGAGTAGCCTTGGACGCCGCCATTTGTTCCGGCGGCTCCTCCTACTCCTATAATGCGAGGATAGAAAACTACCAACTTAAGATGACGGGGATTTATACGATCGTGGCAGCAAATGGCGCTCCTCAAGCTACGGGAGAATATGGATTGTCCTTTGGGTTGATGCCGCCGACGGATCCATACGG
>CAZOTW010000105.1:0-2149 GCA_964582845.1 uncultured Gammaproteobacteria bacterium | reverse complement strand
GAAAGCAGATATCATTGTTCATATTTATTCATCTCGTACGGATGCTGAAATTGCCAAAAGCGCCCTTACGGCAAACGGTATCGATGCTCACATTGAGGCGGACGACGCAGGCGGAATGTATCCTCCACTGCTTGGCGGCATACGGCTCTATGTCAACAAAAAGGATGAAGAAAAAGCAAAAAAGGTACTATACTGACATAAATATCCTATAATACCTATTGACATGTATCATTTTTCTGATATACTTACCAATTACTGGAGTCACGATCCAGGAGCTGAGAGCCAAAATGCTCTACGGAAGTTGAACCGTACATATACAACGAATCGATGTCGCCAAGCGGAGTCGATCTGAGAGCCTAAGGGAAAAATGCCCTTGGGAACAAGGATGGGACCGCGGGAGGTCCTTTTTTCACGCCTCTCGTTCCTTTTTCGTCACATTTCGTGGCGGAAAGCGAACGAGAGATTTTTTGTGGAAAGGAGGTGAAAAATATGACAAAAGAAAGTAATCAATTTGGGTATCGGGATGATTCTGATGCCGGTTTAACCGGAGATCTCAATAGTGTTGAACGAAAATATTCTTTCCAATTGTTACGAACAAAAGGCATGAGATGGACTAAATCAACGCCAAGATCACTATATGAAGTATCCGATGGAGGCGTTGTGGTTTGGAACGGAAGTTTAACCGATCTTGAAGCGGTAATGAAAGCCATTGGACCCGACAGTCTGACCGCGTTAACCAGTAGTGATCTCGATAAATTCCCGATGGCGGGTTTATCCTATGCGCTTAATGATACATGGAGAAAAATTGTTCGGGAGTCAGGAATAATAAATGGTAAGAAAACGGGTTTCATTGGAATCAATCCTGCATTATTGTTATATGCTGCATTTCTGGATAATGATTATTGGCCGAATACTGAAAGGGGCGGGCATTAATACGTTAATTCCCTCCGCCGAAGTACAAGGCGGAGGGATAAAACCGCTTGTTATAGTTACAAATTATTGCTACGATGAAAGGAGAAATGTGAAAACTATTCAAACACTCAAAGGATTCCGGGATTTCTTACCGGCAGAAGCAGCCAAACGCAAATGGCTGAGGGATAAACTCGCGTTAATCTGTGAATCGTGGGGCTTCTCCCCTCTTGAAACGCCGACACTAGAACCGCTTGAAATATTCGCGGGTGCCATTGGCGAAGACGAGAAATTATTTTTCAAATTCAAAGATCAGGGGGACCGAGAGGTGGCACTCCGCTATGATCAGACTGTTCCAACATGCCGATTAATCGCCCAGTATCAGAATACCCTTACGTTCCCCTTTAAGCGCTACCAAATCCAACCAACGTTCAGAGCGGAAAAACCGCAAAAAGGCAGGTACCGCGAGTTTACGCAGGTAGACGCGGATATTTTCGGCGTCAAAACACCGGATGCGGATGCGGAAACGATCGCACTGTCCCTTGATATATATAAACAACTAGGATTTAAACGGGCATTAGTACGTATCAATACACGCACGTTGTTTAAGGATATGCCATACGAAGCCATCATATCCATCGATAAAATCAAAAAAATTGGAGATGAAGGGGTGATAAAAGAAATGGAAACAAAAGGCATCGCGAGTATGCAAGCTAAAGAATACCTTACATACGTAAAAAATCTTAAACCGAATGATGATATCAACTTTATTCTCAAATACCTGAAAAATTATGGCTTTCCTGATGACTGGTACGAGTTCGATCCGACTATTGCCCGGTCATTCTCCTACTCCATGGGTCCCATTTGGGAAGTGGAAATTCCTGAAGCCGGATACGGTATGTCAGTACTCGGCGGCGAACGATATGATGGTTTGTTAGAAAAACTCGCCGGGCGCGATATCGGGGGCACGGGATTCGGGTTGGGATTTGACCGGACACTGGAGGCCGCCGAAATCATGAAATTGGTTCCGATACTCCCTGTTGCAGCTCAGGTGCTCGTGACCGTTTTTTCTGAAGAATTACGTAAGGAGTCGCAGCTCATTGCAGCAACATTCCGAAATATGGGCATCACTGTTGATCTCTATCCGACGACAGACAAACTGGACAAGCAACTAAAATACGCAGATAAAAAAGGTATACCCTACGTGGTGATCCAGGGACCGGAAGAAACCGCCAAGAAT
>CAZOTW010000104.1:0-2246 GCA_964582845.1 uncultured Gammaproteobacteria bacterium | reverse complement strand
AGGGTGTCGTAAGCTAACGCGTTAAGCAGACCGCCTGGGGAGTACGATCGCAAGATTAAAACTCAAAGGAATTGACGGGGACCCGCACAACCGGTGGAGCGTGTGGTTCAATTCGAGACAAAGCGAAAGACCTTACCAGGTCTTGACATGATACCGTTTTAACCAGCTAGAAACAGTAGGCTATCCGCAAGGATGGTATCACAGCTGCTGCATGGCTGTCGTCAGCTCGTGCCGTGGGGTGTTCCCTTAAGTGGGAGAACGAGCGCAACCCGTATCCAATGTTATATGTTTCATTGGAGACTGCTCTGATAATCATCAGGGAGGAAGGAACGGACGACGTCAAGTCAGCACGGCGCTTATGCCTTGGGTCACACACACCCTACAATGGCGAAAAACAATGGGACGCTAGGCCGCAAGGTCATGCAAATCCCCTATAAATTTCGCCTCAGTTCAGATTGGGGTCTGCAACCCGACCCCATGAAGTCGGAATCGGTAGTAATCGCAGATCAGCAGGCTGCGGTGAATACGTTCTCGGGTCTTGTACACACCGCCCGTCAAGCCAACAAAGTTGGAGGTGCCTGAAGTCCCGCTTAAGCGGGACCAAGGCAAATTCAGCGATGGGGACTAAGTCGTAAATTGTTGCGACCTACGTGCCGCAAGGTCGTAGAAAAATCCAACTATTTCGGTGGAGCCTAACTCCCGATATATAATCGGGATATGGGAATACCGAGGGAAGTCAATCCGTCAGTTGACGGAGCGACCCCGTAGAGACTACACGTTGGCGCCGCATATGACGAAACCATATTTATTAGGAATGGCTCACGATGGTACTAGTCGGCAATCTACCTATCGAATAGCTACTAGCAACAGCGAATTTGCTGAACTCCTGAAAAAAGGAATTCAAACACTTTCTGTTGGAGCTTGGATATACAAAGAAGGAAAGTCGCGCAGTCTTTGGATTGTGGAATTTCCAAAAAAGATTTTGAAAGACGTGATCATCCGATCCCGTAGAGACAAAATTGAGTATATCCGAGGCTATTTCGATGCAGAAGGTGGTATTGCCAAACGTGCTTCTGTACGATATTACTTGTATTTTTGTCAAAAAGACAAAAAGGATTTATTACAAGTAAAACAGTATCTAGAAGAGTTAGGTATCGTCTGTGGACTATTACATAATCCTAGTAAAAGAGTTGATTCGGACTATTGGAGATTTTATATCTCTGCAAAATCGTATAGTGATTTTGCTCGGATAATTGGTTCGGATCATCCGGGAAAACGTCATTATTTGCGGATGAAGATATAGTCCATGTCCCGATGAAAATCGTGGAGATACATGAACAAGGTATCCCTAGCCGAAGCTGGGGATGGATCACCTCCTTTCTATTTAAAAAATCGGTGTTATTAAGGATGTACATTCATTAGCGATAATGAGCAAGGCATTCAAGATGAGGCTGATTAACACGTCCCTTGAGAGGGGCGTATATAAAATCGCTTTTTCAGATCACTACCGCGGTGTACGCGTGTAGGATAGCGATTCTCTCAAGTTTTCTTACCACCATTGGATTGTCAAGACGTAATCGCCGCAGATCCGCCTTGCGCCGCTCTATGAGCCGTGTACGAATAGTACCCAAAAAGGCGAATAGTAAGGCGAGGCGGACCAAGCAAAATTTCCCCGCGAGGGGATTTTTTGATGGTTAGTTTGCGAACGAATTCTCATGCGTGACTGGGATGGTAATCTGATATAATTGCTGTATTGGCGGGACGGGATCCCGCATTTGCTAAATTCGGCGCAATGGCGAAGAGGAAACGCGGGTGTCTGCAAAACACCTATGCGCCGGTTCGATTCCGGCACGCACCTCAATATATAAACTCGCAAAGCAAAGTGCGGGACAAAACTTCTGCCGGTAGGCCTGATTACGATTCTCCCGCATAGCGGGATTTCGAAGACTCAACCTTCCGCGCCTCAAGGTTTTGATATAATGGGGCAAACAAGCGCGCTTAGTTTCTGGCAAAGCCAGATCACGCTCTGCGTGACATCGGTATGTATTATGTGTATGTCTTGAGAAGTAAGAAAAATAATGATTTGTATATAGGGTCTTGTAGAGATTTAAGAGTTCGATTTAAGCAACACAACAGTGGAGAAGTTCAATCGACAAAAGGGTATAGACCGTGGGATTTGATCTATTATGAAGCATATCGGAATAAAAAAGATGCTGGTATCAGAGAAAAAAGATTAAAAATGCATG
>CAZOTW010000103.1:1336-2257 GCA_964582845.1 uncultured Gammaproteobacteria bacterium | reverse complement strand
TCCGTATACCCCGGGGGGCTAATTTATCAAGGGCTTGAAGCATTTCGATAATGGTCACGAGATACCGGTAGGGAAACACAAAGCTTAACCCAAGTTCATGGTTCCAAAATTAAATTCGTGCGGAATCAGCATGTTATAGTAGCATATATTTAGATTTGGGCACTACAGATTTTTTTGAGGAGATCGGATGGGCGAGTTACAGCAGCGTTTTGCTGATCTTGCCGGGCCGGTGGGGAAGTCCCAGTGCGTCATAGACTTTCATGTGGCACTCTTCCGGTTTAGCGGTTTTTCTGACATAGAGCATCTTCCCATCTGAGCGTCTCATAGAGGTCGTCACTCGATAGTGGGTGGACAACATGTTGCGAATCGTAAACCAGCTATGGGTTATCCCATGACTTTTAAGCGTTAAACGAATCGAATGAAGCACATGATACGCAAGCACGGTAATAAAGAGATGACCATCGCAACGGTATTCTATTTGATGGTGCAACGGTCTGAGACCGAGTTCGGATTTCATCGAACGAAAGGCATCCTCCAAATCAAGCAACATGGTGAAGGTATCGAATACTTGTTTTTCGGTAAACCCAGTTCGATTGGTTCGGAGGATATAATATCCGCTGGCGTTATCCACCTGTTTCATGCTCCAGTGGATGTAGATCGCATTTTTCGATTGCTCATCCTTTTCCACACGAATCTCATAGCGCCTGGCGACACGGCGATGCTTTTCTTTCAATCTTCCGATTTTTTCCAAAACTTTCTCATACTTTTTGGTCCCCCCTTTTCGGGAAAGTGCGTTTCGAACCTGCGTCAAGTTGTCCTCAAAGCGCTTCTCAAAGCGGGTTTTGATGCCTTTTTCCTTTATCTCCTTGGCACTGGAGTAACAATAAACTTCCATTTCGTCGGCACTATTCCGACAAATGG
>CAZOTW010000103.1:0-1326 GCA_964582845.1 uncultured Gammaproteobacteria bacterium | reverse complement strand
CCCGCCGATCATCCTGCCTGACGGTGACCATCTTCATGTCGGCGGGGATCTCTCGCATGCGCTTTCGCGAGACCACGATATAATCAAAGCCTTCTCCAATCATCCACTCGATATTCTTCTGAGTTCCAATTCCAGCGTCAGCTATGATGATCGGTTTTGGGTTTGCTGTAGACACTTCCGGCAATATCTTTTTCAATGTCCCTGGTTCACTGACATTGCCTTCGAAGACCTTGCTTTTTTTCGGAAATCCGTCCGCGTCCATCAAAAGCGCCAGCGTCACCAGGGGGCAGTCGCTTCTTTTCTCCTTAGAAAGACCAAAATGCGCCTTTGGATTGTACTTGCCGCTGCCTTCGAAAAACGTATTGGTCAGATCATACAGAAGGATCTTTTCCTCCAGATTGAACAAATGGGTTTCACGTACCTGCAAGTGAGCTTCGATCTCGGCTTTGTTCCTGAGCAGCATATCGGAAACCTTGTATACGCGATCCTGGGAAAGAGAAGCAAAACTGGTATTCATCAAATCATCGAGAGACGTTTCGTTCTGAAGCCACAGATGCGTAGCCCGTTCCGAGGCCGGCGCCAGCAACCGAGCTGCGACCACCCCGATGGCAGCCTCGATATTTACCTGGTTAAATCCCAGAGCCTCCAGTTTGCAGTCCAATTCCAGTTCTTTGATTGTTGCAAGGACGACGCTCTCCCCGCCCACCGTGCGGATCTGCTCATTATTCAGACTATTGATGTCGACGGTCTGGAAATCGGCCTGGCTTTCACCTTCGATGGGTCGCTCGCTGCTTTGCCCATGTCTGCGAATGATTTTTTTTGCGTAACGCTTAGCCAGCTGCTCAATTTCTTCTGGCGCCGCAAAAAGGTTTTGTTGGCCTGTGATGATGGCCTCGATGCGATCGGCGAGATGTTTCCAGTGTTCCTGCGGGAGTTGGAAATCCGTACCAAGATTCAAGACAGTACGCTGTCTGGGTCCTCTTTGGGTTCGAACGGATTCTACCAATTTATAGGTATTGTACTTTTGACCGTTTCGATTATTGGTATGGGTTGTTTGTCGGATAAACATGGAGGCATCATATCATGCCGGCCCCGGGGATGCAATACATTCTTAGCCTATTCCATTAGATTTTGGCACTACATTGGTTTTTCGCAAGGGGCAAATTTCTAATAGTCTGAATTGATATGATATTCTTACTGAACACCCGCTAAAAAACGCTCGGAAGGCAGAAAAAACCATGAACTTGGGTTAATAGATTTATTGATTTTTTCACTTTGCGAGGTTATAGATGACATCGGAAAGGCAAGGGGCTTTTTGGGAGCCTC
>CAZOTW010000102.1:0-2295 GCA_964582845.1 uncultured Gammaproteobacteria bacterium | reverse complement strand
TTGAGTCTTATTAATCTATTACTAATCGTCTTCTTTCTATTGAAACAGACGTAAAGGAGTACCCATCTCAATAAATCAAAATTGCGTCTCCAACAATAGTTTTTAACTTGCTTTTGGAATACTTCGGGTCAAGATTGTATCCGCAGTAATACCAGTTAGACAAGCTGATTGCAGTAAACGAGGCACCCGAGTTTCCAGGATAATTAATTTCATGGAATGCGCAGATATCCTCATATTTATGGCTTCCATACGCGAAATTACTCACAAGCCCGTACGCATCGCCGTTGTCCCGACCGAAGTAAGAAAATGAAATGTGACCAGGATGCACCATATCTTTATATCGTGCTAAATCCGGCAATGATTGCCCCCAATCCATATTGGCATCCATGAACTTCGTATAGCTTGTATTACGACTCACTATCTCATTCTTGAACGCAATAAAGTGCGGATAATAGGAAAGCGTTCCCTGAACATGCCAAAGACAAAGTAGGATAAGGAGAATCCTCGCGAGCGTGCTATTGAAATGCCGCAAGGATGAAGCTGCAATAACTACGACAAACGGATACAGCGGCAACATATAGCGATTCCACGGTTGCATGTGACTCATAGAACCAACCAGGAGAATGGCAGCGACAGGCACTCCGAAGATAAGAATGGATTGTCGATTTATTTTATCTGATAAACCGAGCCAAAACCCAACGATAAAAAGGAGGAGAAGCGGCAGAGAGGATTTTAATACCACCGTAGCCACCATAAAATACGAATGGACGTTGGCATAAAAAGTACCCAGGAAAAATGTCTTCTGAGGTTGGGTCGATCGAATAACCGTGTTTTTAAGTACGGCAATATAGTCTCCGAGGGGAATCGGTTGCGTTTGAAAAAATCTGATAGTGTTTATTACGAGTTGACTACCAGAAGTTTGGGTAAGACGTACCGATAATCTCTGGCTATTCCCCCCCGGAGCGATAACGACGTTGGATTTGAAAAAATACGTCGCCCATATGACCAAAAGAGATATACATATGGCGAACGATAAGGGTATTCTCCGTTGCCAAAACCATGGTGCACATTTCTTTTTAAGAAACAGCAAGGACAGAGTTAGCGCGCTCACAAAAAAATACGGCAACACGGAGATCTTTGACGACGCCATAAGCCCGGCAAGTACGCCGAAAACCATAAAATTCGTCTTCGTCGGCTTAGCAAGTAATCGGACAAATACCATGTATGTTAAAAAGAAAAATAGCGTGACCCCAATATCCTGCGTCACATAATGACTGTGCGCGAGAGTATTGGGCTCAAAAACAAACAAGAGAAGAGCAAAGAGCGCTGCCTCTCTGCCCACATATTTCTTTGCAAACCAAAAAACGCTAACGCAGAGGAATATGCCCAGGATGACTATAACCAACCGTGCCGGCAGCATTTGAATGTTCGGGTATGGCGAATGGATCATTTTCTCAACACCCAACACGAGCGGCACGACCGCCAATTCGCGGATAAGAGGAGGATTATTGGTATCGATAACGAATGTGTGGGCAAGGAGTGCGTTTTTCCCTTCTTGAATATGCACGATCTCATCAAACGTCAGGGATTCTCGTAAGGAGCTTGCTACCGACAACCCGGCAAACAGGATAAGGAGGATCCCGACAAATACAACAGTGAAACGTTTGCGTATCATGAAAGTAATGAATGATAAAGCGTTGCTAATTTTTTGGCTCCGATTTTTATGTCATGCACGGTTTGCGCCCGCTTCCTTGCCTTCGTGCCATACGCCGCGCGAAGACGGGAGTTAAGGATATACCGCTTGAGTGCTTCCGCAATCCCCAACGCGTCTCCTGGTTCCACCAATACGCCTGCGCTATCAATGTTTTCAGGAATTCCGCCGGTTTTGGTGGTGACAATAGGAAGTCCAGCGGCCTGCGCTTCAAGAAGTGCCGTACAATATTGTTCATCGTATGTTGGAGTTGGTACACTCGGAGCAACAAAAATATCCGATGACTCATAGACGTCGGGCATTTTGTCGTACGGTACCTGTCGATGCCGTACATGGCCGGAAAGACCAAGCGCATTTTCAACCCGCGCCATGTGATCATTTTCTGACCCGTTTCCGACAAATGTAAAGGTAAGTTCGTAGTCTTTAAGTTTTGTATCTCCCAACAGAATGGAGGCCGCCTGAAGGATATCAAAAACTCCTTTATATTCCTCGAGCCGACCTGCAAATACTATTGTTATCTTTCTAAGTGAGGGCGCAAACCTGCGACGCTGAGTTTCTCCTGAAGGACGAAACCGTTTGGTGTC
>CAZOTW010000101.1:0-2301 GCA_964582845.1 uncultured Gammaproteobacteria bacterium | reverse complement strand
CGGCGGAGGGAAATTGACCTTTCAGTCTGCAGCGGTCGATATCGACCGTTCGTTTGCCCATCGTAATGATTTGAGCGTGGCTTGTTTGAGTTGACCTTTTTATCCGTATCTGTTATCGTAAAATGGCCATACAGCCGTTTTTTTTCGGTTTTCATGTGATAGTTCCAGAAAGCGTCCCAATCTCCATTTTTCATGATCGCTCTTTCATTGAGAACCGCTTGCGCTCCGATGCTTGACCAACGAGATCCGCTTCTATCGGCACGGTCTTTGATAAGCGAACCGCATGTCCCTTCAACAACCCCTGTGGCAATGGGATAGCCGGTGGAAAGGTATTTACCGTAGTTCATCATGTGTTTGTGATTTTCAAAATACGTGATTGATCTATTCAGTGTCGCGATTTGTGTGGGTTTGAGATTTCTTTTCGCAAGGGTTATCCGTAACCCTCCGATAACATAGCCGACATTTCCATTGAGTATCTCCAATGCATGCTCCCTTACCCACGGGACACGTTCCCTCGATTTTTCTCCATAGAGCGCCGTGCCCGCATCCCAGAGGTACTCCATTGCATGCATTATGTCCAATATCATCGCGTCTACTCTGTGGAGCATTCCATCCGCACGCAAACGCGCCTCCATCATTTGTTCCAGCGCCGGGTCTCCGTCCATAAGGACGATGATTTTTTTCTTGCCGGTGGGGTCGCGTTTGCGTACACGCCCCAGCAACGCATCAATAGCCGCCTGCTTTCCCGCCATACTTGCAGCAACCGTTGTGTTGAGCGCGATGCGCGCATGTTTCTCTTCGATGGTTGTTGTCGGTTGATGGGGCGAGTCCCGCATAAGCAGGCCGGCCATCTCTTCGGGAGTTCGGGCTTTTGGATTGAAGGTAAAATCGGCAGTAGCGGTGGCCATCCTGCGCAGTCCCCCGCTTTTTTCTCCTTTTCCACGCCTGACCGGTTTTTCCTTATCTTGCGAGGCTTCCGGTTTTTCCGAAGGGATCATCCGCACGCCTTTGCCATCGGCCTCGATACCGATATGAGTGCCTTCCGTTGTTTGGTCAATGACCGGTTTTTGTTGGTAGAAATCATCGAATTTTCCTCCTGCTTCTCGCGCCACATATTCTTGCCCCAATTTTGATACGGGAATGCCGAAAATCTTCGCGACCCGTTCCACAGCCTTCTCAAAGGGTTCTTCGGTAATCGTACTTTGGGTCCAGTCATCCAGTAAATACGAGTAGCGTCGCTGGGGAAGATTGATCCGAGTGTCAAGGGGGCAGACACCTTCGCAGTCTTTTCGCCAGTAATAGGCGCGGTGGATCTCAAGCAATCCAAATATTGAAAGGTAGATCGTCTTCTTCTCATTGTGATATGGTAGCCTTTGCCCCGATGCGCCGTCTACGTGGTCAACTTTGCCGCTGCCGTGTCGCGCGATGACTTCCCCCAGCAACGCCCTGCCCCAAGTAAGCACTAAACGGAGTAGTTCTTTCTCTGCACCATAGAGATCCAAGCTCAATGCATCCCCCTGCACGAATGCGCGAATGTGTGAGAGGATGTTTTCTTGCTGTTGGCGCAGCATCTGGAGTTCACTGGTTGACAGGGCGCGGTCGATAGGCAGGACTTCTGACATCGGCGTATACTCCTTGTGTTTTGATGTGATCATATAGTAGATTTACTATATCAATATACATCAAAACCGTTGCCGCTCGCAACACTTTTCAAGGAGGTTCCCAATGGGTTACAATGTCAAACTGCAAAAAGTTGAGCGCCCAACCAATCGCTCGTACTACGTCAATCTGCCGGTAGTTCTGGCAGAAACGCTTGGCTTCACCAAAGGGGATGTTCTGCAATGGAGCGTCAAGGATCAGACAACGCTGTTGCTTCAGAAAGTCGGCAGTGGGCCAACTGCCGCTAAAAGGCGTGGCAATCCAAAGGTAAGAGCGAAAGCTTGATCTTCATGCATTTTGGATCGATGCGACGTTCCATGATCTTGGTAACTCCTTGTATTTTCATACAAAAGGGGTCAACTCAAACAAGCCACGCTCAATTCATTTGTGTATTCGTGTGATTTGAGAACTTTTATCTTACTTTCCGCGCATTGAGGAACGAGATTTTTTCGAATTTTCGGCGGCCGTAGATTTTTCCTGTCGAGGGGAAGCCACTTTTACTCCGACGGCCAGCATCTCATCGACGATCTTATAAATTCTTTCCCGGTTCTCGATCCATTTCTCATATTGTCGTAAGTCTTCAGTTGTTATTCCTTGTGCCACACTTCGTCCATTAAGCCGATAATGCCAACGATAGTAAGG
>CAZOTW010000100.1:0-2314 GCA_964582845.1 uncultured Gammaproteobacteria bacterium | reverse complement strand
GCAGGATAGGTAAAAATCCGTTCATTCTCTTTGGCATCAATGCCAACCCCTGCAAAAATTTCTTTCCAGATATTGATCGATTCAGTGTCTTTCGGCACTGAACCTTCTCCTTTAAACACACTTACATACAACCGTTTCGGATCCAGTCCTAATTCTTTAGTGAGAAATTCAAAAATCCATGGTAGCTGTTCTTTTTTAAAGTAATCGCCAAGCGACCAATTTCCAAGCATCTCAAAAAATGTGGTATGCCGATTATCGCCCACTTCATCGATATCCTGAAGTCTGATTGCTTTTTGACTATCCACCAGCCGCTTCCCCAAAGGGTGCGGTTCACCTAGGATGTATGTGATGAGCGGCTGCATGCCGCTGCTGTTAAACAGCGTCGTGGGGTCGTTTTGCGGCACGAGGGGAGCGGAGGGGATTTGGACATGTCCGCGCTTTTTAAAGAAATCTATATACCTCTGCCGCACCTGGGACGATTTCATAGCTAAAATTGAAGCTCCGAGGGTTTACCATCGGATTCCTTTATAGTATACCAATCTCCTTCAAGATCAAAAAGCTGAAATCCCGCGAAGTCCCGCTTAGCGGGACGTAGCGGGATTATACACTATTCCCGTTTGGATAACCTGTTTTTGATATACTGCACCTATGAATAAGAAAGTCGGATTTTATTCGCTTCTCCTCTCCGGTCTTATATTTGGAACGTTTCCGATGCTCATTCGATTCATCACAAGCTCGTTTGGCACATTTACGCAAATTTCCCTGCGTACCGCCATCGCCGCCGTCATCGTCGGCGCCATACTTTTTCGAAACAAAACGTCGCTCAACGTCCGTCATATTCATCCGATCGCACTTCTTCTTTTTTTTCTCGCGTTTCCGCTCGATGTTATTTTTTATACGTTCGCGATCGTCACAGGAAAGGCTACGAATGCTCTTTTTTTGCTCTTTGCCGTCAGCCTCCTCTTTTCACTCATCACCGGGACTCTATTTTTTAAGGAAAAAATATCGTATCAAAAAATTATCGCGGTGGTTCTTTTACTTATCGGTCTTGTCTGCTTTACTCACCCATTTGATTCTCTTGGGCTCACGATGGCAACGATTTTTGGATTGTTGGCTGGATTTTTTGACGCGCTCACCAATCTTCTTCGAAAACATATAGGAGTAGCGGACAGGTGGGTAACGCTCTTTTATCAATACCTCACGATGGGTGTGCTTACATTTTTGCTTGGTAATTTTTCGGGCGAAATAATGATAAAAAATATATCGATAATCCCGATAGCCATCATAGTCATCTATGGCATCCTCAATGTAAGTACCGGGTCATTGCTCGCAATCGGATTTAGCAATTTTGACTTCAATCTGGGCACCGTAGTGCTCGCATCAGAGCTTTTTTTCGGTGCAATATTCAATACAATCTTCCTTCACGAAGTTCCAACGACAATTGAGGCCGTAGGCGGACTTATTATTTTTGCTGCAGTACTTGCCGCTAACTTGACGTTCGCTCCCAGGGAAAGTCGGGCATAGCTAGCGTCTTTTGGGGATATTTTTGAATAGTCGGCGGCGGAGATCGGCGGTTGTGTCACGACCGTGCTCCTGTAACTCTTCAATGTGAGCTAGAGCTGTATCAAGCTTCTCTGCTGTAGACTGGGCAATGACTTCTTTTTTCTCCTCTATCTCATTCACTACCTGATCTTTCAGTTTCTCTCCTTGTTTAACAATCTCTTTACCCTTCTGTTCCAACTCCTCTAACTGACCTTCAACATCGTCAAGAACATCCTTTCCTTTTTCTTCAAGTAATTTCCCCGCTTTTCTCCCTTCCTTTGTTCCCAAAAAGAAAATAACCAACGCGCCGATGAGGCCGCCTAAAAAGAGTCCCATGAGAAATCGAAGATCACCATGATTCCCCTCATCGCTCATGTTCGTCTTCTCCTTTTTTCCGTAATGCCGTAATAACGGAAAGACCGGCTTGTATGCCTTTTATGAATCCCGACATACTGCCAAACCCCTCACCCACCGCTCCTGTCACCTTTCCAGCGTCATCTAGCATTTTGTTGACTTTCTGGATAGACTTTTTAAATTCTTTGAGGATAAAAAATACTTGAACTCCCAATATGACGATGAGTGTCGTCAGGACTATAGTAACCGCAATAATCGTAAGTTGTATGGGATCCATGGGCAGAAAAAATGTCATACGGTAAATGCGACATAAGTATGCCGCAAAACCTTTGTGGTGTCAATCATCATTTCACTGTTGTTGTAGTGTAAACTGACTTCTCAATTTTCGGGGGATTTTGATTTCTCAGTTTTCGCTTGA
>CAZOTW010000099.1:333-2548 GCA_964582845.1 uncultured Gammaproteobacteria bacterium | reverse complement strand
ATAGGGCCAACGAGCCTTATTCGGATGTGGATCAAGGAGCATTTGCAATCGGCAGGGTAAAGATGGCCGTTGTCCCTTTACCGACTTCCGATTCGACCCAAATTTTCCCCTTGTGGAGTTCTATGTATTGTCTGCAAATATAAAGTCCTAGCCCGGTACTGTCATTGGATAGGGAAACGAGCGAGTTTTCCAGCCTGCCAAATTTGTGAAATAGCTTGGGAAAGTCATCTTTATCGATGCCTTTGCCGTTGTCGATGACGCGAAACTCCACTTGTCCATCGGTTTTTTTGGCGGTGAGCGTTACTGAGCCTCCACTGGGCGTAAACTTAAATGCGTTGCCCACCAGGTTTTCCAATACCTGATGGATTTTTTCGACATCCGCTTCGACTAACGGAATATCACCGTCAGGGTGAACTTCCAGATGTATGTTGTTTTCAGCGGCGCGCGCCTGGAATTCACTCTGTACATCAGAGAGAAGTTTAAGCGGATCAAGATGCGTTATTAATAACTTGACGCGCCCGCTTTCTATGCGGGAGACATCGAGCATCTCGTTAACAAGATGGATGAGCCGGTCCGTAGAATTATAAATTTTGTCCATATATTCTTTCGCTTTAGGTTCAAGTATGCCGCCTTTGCCGTTTACCATCATCCACGCGTAACTTTTTATCGCCGTCATGGGAGTCCGCAGTTCATGAGAGGCGACGGAGACAAACTCGTCTTTCAGTTTATCCAATACTTCCAGTTGCTCGTTGGCTTTTTGGAGATCTTCATTAGCTTTTCTGATATTTTCCAAAAGCTCTGCGCGGTCGATGGCAATAGATACGACGCCTATGACTTCATGAAGCGTTTCCTTCTCTGCGCGCGAAAGCTCATCGACGTTTTTTGCCAGACCAAGACACAAAACACCAAGCGCTCTGTCCGCAAGAAGCAGGGGATAGATGATGATGGTTTTGATGCCCGTAAGCTGTTCTATTTTGTCTGACACTTCCTGATCCGCAACGGGAGTAAGAATATCAAGCAGATTCCCGGTAATTTTTTGTTCCTTATCGAGTATGGCATTTATTGCGAGATTATTGGCATAATCGATCGGAATTGCCCGGTGCTCTTCAAGTTCACCGAGCAGCTTGAACCCCTCGGCTGTTTGAGGTGACTGATTTATCGCGGATAACCGAAGGAGGCCGGCTTGTTTGTCTACTGAAAAAATGAACGCTGCGGGTTCTGCAAGCTCCCGCGCGATAACGTCGACAATGAGTTGGGTTACGCTCGCGACGCTCGTCGCGCGCATGGTGATATCGGATATACTTCGAAGAACACTGAGGGTTTTGTTGCGGATAGACAATTCAAGGTTTTGTTTATACATCGCCTCGTTCACTCTGGCAAGCTCATCTGTTCGGGTGTCGGCAGCGCTTGAAGGTGGTTTTGGGGCAGTGGATGAGCCTATGAAGACAGGTTGTGGGTCAGGCATATAGACGTATTATATCCCACCGGTAAGGGAGAGTGGGGTATTATTTGAGAATATCAGGAAGGTCTTTGTCAGAAATAGTTATCTGTGCCTCTTTGAGTGCGTCTTTGCAGACTTCAACCGAAGCCCTGCCAAAGAGTTGTTCAAAGCGTTTGACGAGATTTGCCAATACTTCTTTCCCGTTTCCCTTAACGTGAACAGTATTTGTTCCTTCAATAGTAATCCCTGCTACCATTTTTGTTTGGTCGATTGCCAAAGGGCCAATTACCGAGAGTTGTCCTTTTAAAATATGTGTTGCGATTATGGAATACACATTGCTATCTGTCATGGTCAGGTTGTTGTAAGCGGTCATAGACTGTTTTTAACTGCAAAAGTGCAAGCGTCATGAGGAAATAGGTAGTGAGATACATATAATCATTGATGCCTCCTACTGACCATGTGCCTCGACTGGATTGATAGAGGAAAGTATAGTCAGTCACAAACTGGAAGCATAAGGCAAAGAGAATGAAGAGAATTTTGTTTTTCATGATGCCGCCCAGCACACCTCGGGATAAAAGGTAGGTCAAAATAGCTAGAGAGACATAAATAGCGTCTCCAAGAGGATAACCTAGGTCAAGAAATACTTTAATAGGATTACTCCAATCAAATGTATATCCTTGAATAAATAAATAGTACCCGATAAATAGCATGCCAACAGGAATTGCAATGGCCTGAAGTTTTTTCACAAATAATTGTGGGGTAATATTCACTCCC
>CAZOTW010000099.1:0-323 GCA_964582845.1 uncultured Gammaproteobacteria bacterium | reverse complement strand
TTTGCGAGGTAATAAATACCAAGTATATAGAAGGGGATGCTCCCAAAATAACCAACATCGCCAATTGAGGGGTAAGCCCCTTGAATATGAAATGCGTAGTCTAGGTAAGATAGTGATAATTGACCAAACTCTTGGGCGAATAAAGCTAGAGAAAACATTAGGATTGATTTTCCCATAGTACTTTTTGTCCACCCCCAGTATTGTGCAATTTTAAGTCCCCAAATTGCACCAAGAAGAGCAACGAAGCCGTAGATTGCACCAAAAAATTTATGATATGAATGGTCAAAAAGAATTTTGCCGTCGAATATGCCGGTTTGTAATAA
>CAZOTW010000098.1:0-2792 GCA_964582845.1 uncultured Gammaproteobacteria bacterium | reverse complement strand
TCAAAAGAAAGATTTGCCACCCGAAGGATTTCAAAAGAAGGAGATACCCTTTCTCATCGTCATCAGTCAGGAAGGGCTATTTCTCAACCTGGAAAACACAAGGGAAGGAACAACAATAAAGCAGTTTTTAGTCCCTAAAGACAGGCATACAACTGGGAAAAATGCCTGGACAGTTGCCAATATTTTCTGGGATCACTATGGCTATGTGCTTGGATACCCAAAAGATACCGAAGAAAGATCAAGACAATTGGCCTCAAAACAAATGGGGTCTTTTATCGATGTGGTAGCGCAGGCTCACACGCAGTTTCCCCAATCACCCGCTATTCAGGCAGTCTCCCGCTTTTATCAGAAGAAAGAATGGGAAAGAGTCTTCCTTCATGAAACCTGGGAAGAATGTGCCAAACGAAAGGGTTGCAACCTCGCTTTCAGAATAGATGGCATTGGAGTAATCACGGACTCTCAGGATGTCGTGGAGTTTACACGTCAGAATATACAAGAGACAAAAGAAATAGATGACGATGGTGCACCCGCTGAAGACACGTACGGCATATGTTTGATAACCGGAGAGTACGGACTCATTGCAAGGAAACACACTCCCACACCAATCTATAAATCACGCAGCAATGCAAAAATAGTTTCTTTTCAGAAGAATTCAGGCTACGACTCGTATGGCAAATCACAGGGTACTAACGCACCTATAATTACCAAGTCTGAAGCAGCCTACACCACAGCCCTCAAACATCTCCTTTCAAAAGAATCAAAAAACAACATGCTGGTTGGAAAGGACACCATACTTTTTTGGTCCGATACAAGCAGTGTCCCCGCTTATTATGATCTGGAAAAAGATTTTGCGTCGTTTTTTGCTGACCCACCAAAAGAGGACCCAGACCGAGGTATTTTAGCCGTCAAGGCGCTCTATGAGGCTGTTTATTCAGGCATGATACCCGTTGACGAGGGCAAGCGTTTTTATGTCCTTGGATTGGCGCCTAATGTGGCCAGGATCGCGGTACGATTCTGGAAAACAGGAACGATCAAGGAGTTTTCAGATAAGATTAAACAACACTTTGACGATATGGAAATTGTGCGGAGTCCCAAAGACCCAGAACCGAAATACCTGACCTTAACCCAAGTAATAAAGGCAACAGCTCTTGATCGCAGCATGGACAATGTGCCACCAAATCTTGCCGGGGCGGTTGTGGAAAGCATTCTTGAAGGAACACCGTATCCAGTTACCCTTCTACATCAGTGCATACGGAGAGTACGGGCGAAACGAGAAGTGACCCGTGGCCGCGCTGCGATCTTGAAAGCGTATATCAACAGGGTAGACTTCAATAAACCATATAGAAAGGAGGAAATAACCGTGTCTCTTGACCGCACCAACACAACGCCAAGTTATCGTCTGGGAAGGCTTTTTGCCGTACTTGAAAAAATCCAGGAAGAGGCTATGGAAATCAACACAACCATTCGAGACCGCTTTTACGGAGCGGCGTCGAGCAGTCCTGTAACGGTTTTCCCGCAGTTGCTCAAGCTCAAGAACCATCATTTGTCCAAACTTACAAACCCTGGGCGTCGAGTTAATTTTGAGAAAGAACTGTGCGAGATATTCGATGCCCTTCAGGAATTTCCGGCACATCTGTCGATGGAGGACCAGGCACGATTTGCGATCGGATATTACCATGAACGGCAGTTTTTCTTTTCCAGTAAAAAGGATGAATCAACAAAAACCAATTTATGAAAGGAGTAAAAGATGAACCAACCAATTGAAAAACGCTATGACTTCGTTCTTTTCTTTGACGTACAGGACGGAAACCCTAATGGTGATCCCGACGCCGGAAATCTTCCGCGTGTTGATGCCGAGACTGGAATGGGTCTAGTGACTGACGTATGCATAAAGCGAAAAGTGCGAAATTACGTGGACATTGTTAAAGGAGCGCAGGATGGCTACCGTGTTTTTGTCAAGGAAAAGGCAATTTTGAACAAAATGATCAGGGAGGGGTATGAAGCCCTTGGAATTGATTTAGGTGAGCCTCCAGCGGATAAACAGGATGGAGAAAGGAGAAAAAAAAAGGGGGAGGCGCAAGGTTCTGAAATAGATAAGGGACGTACATACATGTGCAAGACTTACTACGACATTCGAACTTTCGGAGCTGTCTTAAGTACCGGACCGAATGCGGGTCAAGTGAGAGGCCCTATCCAGCTCACCTTTGGACGTTCAGTCGAGCCAGTGGTTGCTCTCGAACACGCCATCACGGTTTGTGCTGCCAGAATGGAAGAAAAATCAGTAGAGGAGCAGATCGGCATACAAGGTCGAAAATACACCGTCCCCTACGGTTTGTATCGTGCTCACGGTTTCATATCTCCTCACCTTGCTGCTCAAACGGTATTTACCGAGAATGATTTGAACCTGTTTTGGGATGCCCTGCTCAATATGTTTGACCATGACCATTCCGCGGCAAGAGGGCTTATGAGTACCCGCAGGCTCGTTATATTCAAGCATGAAACAGCCCTCGGAAATAAGCCTGCTAATGAGCTTTTTGAGCGGGTGATGTGGAGGCGCACTACAACGGGGCCGGCACGCCAATTCGCCGATTGCGAGATACAACTTGATGGCAAGCCGATAAATGAAATCAAAATAGTGGTACAAGTTGGGCAATAATCAAACAAAACGAGGAAGTGGACCGTGACCGACCCAAAAGACCCTTCCCGCCTCATTCCGCCTCATGGCGGCTATCGCGAGTTGCAATCTTACCGGATGGCGAAGATTGTTTTTGACGCCACGATGGTATTTTGTG
>CAZOTW010000097.1:0-2936 GCA_964582845.1 uncultured Gammaproteobacteria bacterium | reverse complement strand
GCGCAATGGTGGTCAACACCCTAGGGAATGTGATTATTAATGGGAATTTGGAACTTCATGGAGATCTCACGGTCAAAGGAGTTCTGGGAACAACGATACTGAAGCCTCCGGACGGTACGCTTACCATCGACCTTTCCTCTCGCAAGGCAACCGAATCAGGGTCATTCGGAAATCTCGTTGTGAAAGGGCCAAATAGTACGATCGTAGCTTCAATTGATGCGTCAGGAAGCGCTGCGTTTGCGGGCGACCTTACTGCCAACGATATCATAAGTACCGGCTACCTCACAGGTCACATGGCTTCGTTTAGCGGTAATCTCATGGTCCACGGAGGATTAGGCCTCGGCACACAAAACTCCGGCACGGATGTGCCTGTTCCTGAAGGGCAAAACCAGTTAGTCATAACCGGTATCACCTCCCCTTCTGCCTCCTATGCCATCTCTGTCGTCCCGAGTTGGAATACCACATCGTGGACCGGACAAAAGCAACCAACCGGATTTACCATCTATTTCGGCACGCCCGCGCCGCCCGCGGCTACCGTAGACTGGTTTATTATCGACCAAACCCAGTGAAGCGCGCTATTGCGTCAGCACGACATTGCAGCGGACCTCGTCAATTCCAATATCGAGCGGGCGTGCGTAATCCTTTTAAAAAGACGTTCGCCTACGTATTCTTGATCCTATTATCTCTCCCGCTTACTCAATGAAACCCGCCTATGGCGAGATATCACAAAATAATTCTGCGGCGGGTTTCAGTGCATTTTAAAATGATTCTGCACGCCCGCTCTTTGAAAAAATGATAGGTATTGCGGGTGACGCGGGCAGAGGGGCTCCTATCAATCGCCCGGAGGAAACCTGCTACAAAAACCGGTTGGAAGAACCTGTGGGTATGTATGTGGTCAGAAGACTATCCAAATCAGAAAGAAGGTACTACCGAGGACGATTGATGGGAGAATGCCCGCGGCAGGACCCGCAAATGCCGGCGCGGCAAGGCCCGCTCATATATATAATGTAGCCAGGAAAAATCAAACTATAACAAACGAGGCGTTTGGAGCGTACAAATGGGGCAATTGCCTCAATCGGCGCAGACCACATAGTCTGCAGCCGGTACGACGGCATTACAGTTAGCCTGACATTGTATGTGGCTATTGGCTATATCGGCATCCGATGGGTTTTCCAGAGCCGTCCAAATGCAGAAATCATCTCCCCCGGCCACATTCCGATAATACCAGGCGTAACTAGACGCAGGCGGCAGCTGCTTCATATAGACCGTATCACACCCGTTGGGTCCGGCAGCAAATTGTCCCGTGCAGGCATTAATACAACTTGCCACCTTGGTGGTTCCACACCCATCCAGGTCGTTGATAGCCATTGTGGTCGGTCCGGGATATGCACCATTGTCATTATAATAGAGTCGAATGGCGGTTTTTATACTTTGAAGCTCGGATTTTTTCTTTATGTCTTTCGCCCGCTGCCTGGCTCCAACAAAGTTCGTCAACGCAAACGCGACAATCACGGCGATAATAGCAATAACCACCAATAATTCGATGAGTGTAAATCCTCGTTTTAGCAATCGGTTCATATACTGTCTCCGTATATCCAGTCTATCACACTTCTATGGCGCGGCGTTCGTACTTGCTACACCATAGGTACACGTCGTTGTACCGACAGAAGCGCAATTTGTCCCGGAATATCCTATTTGTTTCACCCCAAAACCGGTGTCCAATGTATTTTCTAAATGAGCATAGATTTGAAAATACGTCCCTGCGGCATCAGCCACGTAATAATACCTACCACCTTGTGAAGGATCTGTGGGCAGCTGCGGCATATAGATGGTTTGCGGCGCTGTCGTGGTATTGGTCCAAGGCTGTCCCCACGTGCACACTGAGGCTGCACCTGCGCCGCACCCCCAAAGATCTCCGTTGGCATCAGAATACGGATAATGACCAATGTCGTTGTAATATGTCTCAAGAGATATTGCTACTTGACGCAGATCATTCTTCCGCTTGCTGTCACGTGATTTTTTCTGCGACGAAATGAAGCTACCTAGGCCTGCAACAATAAGAAAGCCCAATATGACGATGACTACCAGAAGCTCGATGAGCGTGAATCCCGATTTTGTGCGTTGCGATTGATTTCTCAAGGCCACATTCATAACTCTCCTCCTTCTTACTATACCACTAAAATTGACATCTGTTGGCAGGATCAGCACATAAATCCACGCCATTATAGTGACAGGTCGCATCTCCATAACCCGCGGGACAGCCATTTGCCTGAAGATTGACATAGAGATTGCAGGCCCCAGAGGGCGAACAAGCAAATTGCCCCGGCGGCGGCGTAGGACTCCCGGGTATGATGCCACCCATGGAAATACAATAATTATACCCAGCCCCCCACCCGCAGCCCTGGACGGGATCACATCCCAATCGTGTGATATCCGGATCATGGAGATCTTCCAATTTTGCACAAAGATGATAGCCGGCGCAGCTATTGGCTACGTCGGTTCCGTAGAGATAGGAGGTTTTTGAAATCGGATCACAGGGAACCGTATGCATATATGGTTGAAATTGGGTCTCACCGCACGCACTAAATATACCATTCGCCGGATAACACAGGGTGTCATCATAGTAATCCTCAAGTGCTTTCTGAATGAGATTGAGGTCTGTTTTTCGTTTGCTGTCGTGCGCACGGGCAATTTGCGTCTGTAAGTTTACAAAAACCATCATCAGAATAAGGATAAGAATAGAAATAACAATCAGAAGCTCCATGAGCGTAAATCCGCGGTCACGATAGGAGAAAAACCGTTGTATCGTCACGATATATCTAGTATGGCAAGACCCAGGAAAAAATGCAATGCAAAAAGGGAACCATATCATAAGTTTCGAACTGTGATATATCGGGTTAAACAAGCGAGAGAAAGGCGCGGGGAGGCATGCCGTT
>CAZOTW010000096.1:0-3130 GCA_964582845.1 uncultured Gammaproteobacteria bacterium | reverse complement strand
GTAGGAGGCGAGCGTGCCTCCCGCGACGGCGAAGAACGCCAGCGCCAGGATCGCCTGACCCCGCCCATCCAGGCACCGACGCACGCCCGGGGGGGGTGGCACGGCTTGCTTGATTTTCCTGAGCTTGTCGAGGGGCAGTCTCCAAAGCGGTAAGATTACATGTAATCCCATTTTTCTTGATAAGCGAAACTAGGGGTGATGGTTTCTGTAGTCTGTTACTGTGGGCCAATTTGAGTAGGAAGGCTCTGTTAGGAAAAAATTTCGTCTATCCTGAGATATGAAGTCAGGATTGACCAACATCAATCCTGCCGACACGGCGACGTCCTCGCTGGGATAAACATCTGCTTCGCAGTCGTGGATAAGATTTTTTGGATACAGGTTTTTCCATTCGTTTTTGCCTACGATTTGCTCCCATCCAGCTTGCTTTACAAAATCTGCAAAAATATTTGGGTTCCCTTCCATAAATGAATGGGTCCATTCGTGACAAACTGCAGCTCGTAAGTGGTTGCCTTGTGTCGTGTACATTCTCCGAGATTCATTAGCCCGAAATTGAGTCTCTGGGTCAAAAGTTTCAGAGGTATACAAAATCATCCGACGATTGGCATATCCACCGCCAACGCCTTCAGATGATGAACCGGGCATGCGAAGTAAAAGTATTTCTCTTGGTGACCGACTGTCATGCCAGTATGCTGGCGGGAGTTGTGAGATTGCCTGTGCAACATACGCAATGTCTCGGGTTCTCCAAGGTAAATTTGTTTGTTCCTTACCCGATTCACCCCATGTAGTTGGAGATACTATTGTTACGTCAAAATCTTTTTTGACCCTCTCGATTATCTCAGCGGCTTTGTCATCATATTCATGATATTTGTCGGTAAAAACTAAATCTGGTGGGAATTCTGTTGTAGGAATTAGTGGAGTCGGTGTATCTGTTTGCTTGGGTAATGGTCCGGCAGATAAATAATACCTTAATAACCCTGCAGCGATCGGACTGCCAATACAGATTCCTACAGCCCCTCCAAACATCATTTGCAAAAATTCCCTACGCGTGTAAGGGTGAGATTCTCGAGCGTTGTTAGCTGTCCCATCACTCATAACAAATTAAGTATAACAAAAACCCAATGGTTCAGAGTTTAATTCGTTACCGGTTCGCTTGACGTGATCTTTTTATGCGACTACAATAGGCTGTATGGCTACACCATCAGTAGACTTTTTTAATGTTCCAAAAGGCCTTCCGTCTTGGAGAGTGCTGAAAACAATATTTCTTATATTGCTTGGACTTTTTCTGTTTCGTTCTACCCTAATTTTTATTCCCGCTGGGTCCGTCGGAGTTGTGTATGATTTAGGTCGCGGTGTCTTGCCAAACCCCATGCGCGAAGGGCTTAATTATGCTATACCTATCTGGCAGCGCGTAACACTTATGGATGCCCGACTTCAGGAATACACGATGTCTATCGCACCGGATGAAGGGGCACTTCGTCGTGATGATTCATTGGATGCGCCCACAAGTGACGGACAGCAAGTAAAAGTAGATGCGACCGTTATATTTCGTATAGATGACAAAAAAGCTCCGGAAATATTTCGGAAGATTGGTGTGGATTATGTCGATAAATTGATCCGACCCTATTCCAGAAGCCAAATTCGTATGGTAATAAGTAGATATTCAGCTCCGGCAATATATTCCGAAAAGCGTCAGGAAGCAGAAACCATCATGACGCAGGAATTAGCTGGTCTATTAAAGCCAAAAAATATTATTATCGATAAAATTCTTCTGCGTACCGTCATATTTTCACCGGAATATTCGAAAGCTATCGAAGCGAAAGTGGTAGCCGAACAGCGCGTCAAACAGGCGGAGTTTGAAGTGCAGGAAGCATCTCAGCGGGCGCAAGCGAAGATCGCAGAAGCTAAGGGTCTGGCAGAGGCTCAGGCGCTTCAAAAAGCGACGTTGACGCAGGAGTTTTTGCAGCTTGAGGCGATTAAAAAATGGGATGGAAAATTACCACAGGTTGCCGGCGGTGTCGCGCCCTTTATAAATATTCCGCTGAAGTAAGAAATGCGTTTTTTTAAGTAACGGCTTTCAACGGAAAGCGTACAGCTTTTTATACCGTGAAACCCAAAAAAGATACAGCGGATACAAAAGGATGATACAGCCGAGTATGTAGAAAATGACCCTCGGTTGGGGTTCTGCTAAAAAGCTCAAAACAACGAGAGAAACTCCTAGTGTCCGACCCGCTGCCAAAATAATCTCCCTTCCGGGTATTGCGCTTGCTAAGTTTGGATGTGTGTCGATAAACATTGAAGTTGATATATTCCAAAACAAAGGGACGAAAAAATTGAGTATTCCTGTCAACGCGAGCCACAACGCAAGACTGGATGTTGCTATAGGAAACAAAAACGTCACGGCAGCCATAAGGAGCGTAAGGGGATATAGGAACAGAACGCGTTTTTGAAACTTATCGGTTATTGTACCCAACAATAGATTAGCAAAAACCCCAAAAAGCGAAAGGTATGCTGCAAATGTGCCGTAGACAAGTGGAGTACTAATGAAATACAAGGTATAAATTGGGATAATCGCATATACTATTGCTTCCCAAATCCCTTCAAGAAAAAGCAGTACTCTTGTCGCACGTATTTCCGAAAAAATAGATCGTAGGGAGTAGTGAATAACAAAATCTTCTTGCCTATCAATAAAAAGATAGGCTACGAAGAAAAAGGCAATAGAAAATAACCAAAATGCCGTAGCATGTATTTGCAATACGTATCCCGCAAGCGGCGGCGCGATGATGCTGAGAAGAGGAAAAACACTAAACATCACTGCGCTGCCGAGTCCTGTTTTCTCTTTGGGAGTTTCTCGAAAATAAGCCAAATTGTATGCAGTCCAATAAGAAAACATAGAAACCCCACTCATCATATAAGACAAATAGAACTGCCAAGCGTAGTGCAATTTAATAACAAGAAGCAGAGAGAGGAGTGAGGTAAAAAGCGAGATTTTCCACAAGATTTTTGCGCGAGCTTTGCGGACAAGCAATAGAAATGCAAGTTGTGTGATAAATAGAATGAATATAGCAAAAATCATGTTAGAAGTCATCTCATAACCTCCGTAAACAGATGAGAATACACGCAAGTTCAATAA
>CAZOTW010000095.1:0-3268 GCA_964582845.1 uncultured Gammaproteobacteria bacterium | reverse complement strand
GAGATATATTCTACAAATCTACAAATATTCAAATAAACAAATAAATGAATTAATTTGTAAATTATGAACATTTATATAGTAGGTGCTGCGACAACAAAATTTGGTGAATTATGGGGGGTGTCTCCTCGGTCGCTTGCCGGTCATGCGGTGACAGAAGCATTAAAAGAAGCGGGTATAGAAAAACGTGGTGTTCAAGCGCTTTTTGTGGGAAACATGCTCTCCGGAATGCTCGGCGGACAGGAGCACCTCGGAGCTTTTTTTGCGGAAGAGTTAGGGCTATTGGTTCCTGCGTTTAAAATCGAGGGCGCGTGTGCATCCGGCGGGCTTGCGCTTCACATGGCAGTAGCGAGTATCCTTTCTGGTCAGTACGATACGGTGATTGCCTTGGGAGTGGAGAAAATGACCGATCATAAACCCGAAGATGTCGCAACGGCTCTTATGGGCGCGGGAAGTGAAGAGGAGCGACTCGCAGGAGCGACGTTTCCGGGATTGTATGCGCTTTTGGCGCGAGTTCATATGCAAACATATGGAACGAAAGAAGAAGAATTAGCAGCTGTAGCGGTGAAAAACCATTACCACGCCAGTTTAAATTCGAATGCGCAATTTCGTGCGCCGCTTACGATCGAATTCGTTCTTCGGAGTGCAAAAGTTGCCGACCCGCTTAGGCTTCTGGATTGTTCGCCGATTTCAGACGGAGCTGCTGCCGTAGTGCTTACGCGCGGGGATAAGGCAAAAGGTCATACGCATATACGCATCGTTGCTTCTGCTGTTGCCACGGATTCCCTGGGACTGGCGCAGCGTAAAAGTCTCACGGAATTGTGTGCCACACGCAAGGCGGCTAAGCACGCCTATGCGCAGGCGCACGTCGAACCATCGGATATTGATGTAGCTGAAGTGCATGATTGCTTTACGATTGCAGAGATTTTCGCAATGGAGGATTTAGGCATATATAAAAAGGGGAAAGCAGCGGGGGCAATTGCCCGTGGAGAGACGAAGCTTGGGGTGTCAAAACACCTGGTGGTAAATCCGTCAGGAGGATTGAAAGGGTGTGGGCATCCGGTGGGAGCAACAGGTATTAAACAAGTTGTCGAGTTGGTGGATCAGTTACGAGGTATTGCGCAAAAGCGGCAAGTAGCAGACGCCAAAATTGGGCTTGCGCATAATGTGGGAGGAAGTGGCGCGACTGCCGTCGTACACATATTAAAAAAAGGAATATAAGAGAGGCTTAGACGGGTTAGGTGGCTTAGTAGCTTAGCAATGAAATACTAAAATTATGTTAAGTCCGGTGAAAGTGTGGAGAAATCAAAAATATGTTGCCCGAATGGTTGGGAAGGTCGGCGTGATTGTTTCGTGGAACATAACAAGGGTTCCCCCCGCTGATTTTATGCATCAGGCGCCATACCCTGTGGTATTAGTTGATCTTGAAGGAGGGGGGCGGATAGTAAGTCAACTTGTGGATTGGGACCAGTCTCAGCTTACGATAGGTCAACGAGTGATAACGGTTATTCGCAAAGTGGTTGAGCCCGCAACCGACGATGTCATTTCGTATGGAATAAAGGTAAAGCCTATTAGAAAAGCTTAGAGAGGCTTAGTAGCTTAGAGGGCTTAGCAACTTAGAGAGCTTAGAAGGGTAGAGAGCGAAGAAGGGTATGGTAACAGTTTCAGCGCCGGGAAAAATTCACCTGATGGGAGAGCATGCGGTTGTTTACGGTAAACCGGCGCTTTTGGCTGCCATAAATAAGCGTCTTTGCGTCCGCGTTGAAAAGCCAGCGAGGGATGGAATTGAAATTATTTCCCCTGAACCCAAAGAATACATCGAGCATATTCTTCGCGTTGTCGCGCGTGAATATACTATCACCGAACTTCCTTCCATGAAAATCACAATAACCTCAGATATCCCTTCGGGATATCACTTGGGCTCCTCTGCGGCTGTAGCCGTAGCGACCATCGGAGCCCTCGTCTATTTCATAAAAAAAATTTGGAATCCCATGACCATCAATAAACTCGCCTATGAAGCGGAGAAAAAACCGCATGGCAATCCTTCTGGCGGCGACAATACCGTAGTCACAGTAGGAGGCATCGTATGGTACCGAAAGGAATTGGAGTTTCTCAAAAGCATCTGGCAGCTTCCGTTTAAACCGCATCCGCGCCTTGACCATTTTTACCTCATCAACACCGGAAAACCGCAAGAAACGACAGGAGAAATGGTGGAGATAGTAAGGTCAAAAGTCAAAAGGCAAAAGGCAAAAATGGAGAGACTTTTTTCACTCAACGAAATACAGGTAAAACGGATTGCCGTAGCACTAAAAGAGGGAAACGAAAGCGAATTGATAAACGCAATACGAGTAGGCGAAAGAACATTGGAGAGTATGGGAGTTGTGAGCGGGAAAGTTAGTTCAATTATTCGAATAATTGAACTAAATGGCGGGGCGGCAAAAATTTTAGGCGGAGGCGGCAAAAAGGGGGCAGTCGGCTACGTGCTTGCCTATCATTCACATCAAAAGCACATGGAAAAAATCGGCGACGCGTTTCATGTTCCAATAGAACCAATTCATTTAGGAGAAGAAGGGGTGAGACTGGAAGAAAAAGGACAATGAGTATGACCACAGCAAGTGCACCAGGGAAATTGATGCTTTTGGGTGAACACGCGGTTGTCTACGGACAGCCGTGCATTGTGACGGCAGTGAGCGCACGGCTTTCTGTTTCTATTGAAAAAAACAATCAAAAGGCGGTGGCGTATGACACACCGCAGGCAACCGATAGGCGATTTCTTGATGAAATACTTAAACTCGTGCAAAGCGAGTGGCAAGTGGATACGCATGAGATATATATTCACACGCAAAACACATGGTTCCAAGTATCCGGATTGGGATCATCTTCCGCAGTGACCGTGGCCGCAATCAAGGCACTTGCGGCGTATTACAAAAAAGACATGCCGACAAGCGAACTTTTTGACTTGGCCTACCGATCCGTCCTTGCAGTTCAGGGAACGGGATCGGGATTTGACGTCGCAGCCGCTACGTACGGCGGCACACTGTACTTTATAGAAGGTGGCAAAACCATCGAGCCAATTCAAATATCAGATGCACCCATAATCATTGGATATACGGGAGTAAAGGCTGATACGGTGTCACTTGTTAACAGCGTCGCAAAGAAGAAAAGTGAGTTCCCCGAGCGTGTTGACCGCATCATGCAGGCAATCGGCAAGTACGTTAACGAGGGGAAGCGGGCGATGAAACTCGTGTACTTCTCGATCACCCGGGGGACC
>CAZOTW010000094.1:0-3334 GCA_964582845.1 uncultured Gammaproteobacteria bacterium | reverse complement strand
AATAGCAGAAAACGTCAATCCCCAAAGGATGATATCTATGGAGGGCAAGTAAAATGCATCAACCACCCGATCAAACGTCCGGCGGAAGTTATAAAGATGACGTGTGATGATGCCAAAAACTCTGTGCCAGGAAAAATTTTTCATACGTGCCTCCAGTGAGTGACTGACAAAAAGAAATCTTCAAGCGACGGACGGACAATTTCAATTTCGGTATACTCTACGCCCCGTTTCCCGATCGCAGTCAGAAATGGTGCGACTTTCCCCTCGGGAATGGTAATCTTCACAAACCGGTTCTTCTCAACATATTTGAACCCTTCTTGTTTGACCATTTCGATAAGACGTTTTAATCCGTCCTCTACCATCAGCCGAAGCTCACTCGTGTTGTTTCGCCGCGCTAAACCTTGCGGTGTATCCACGGCAAATATTTTCCCGTGGTCAAGGAAAATTACCCGATCACACATTTCTTCAACCTCGCTCATATTGTGAGAGGTAATGAGGATAGACATATTATGCTTTTTTCTCTCACCCAGAATATAGTTTCGGATGTTTTCCGCAACATCAGGATCCAGCGATGCGGTCGGCTCATCCAACAGAAGCATATCGGGGTCATTGAGAAACGCTTTCACAAGCATGATGCGCGTCATCTGACCGGAAGATAAGTCCTGAAAGAGGCTCGGAAGCAAATCTTCTGCTCCAAAACGAATCGCCAAATCATGAATCTTTTGGTGACGATTGGGTATCTGGTATAAATGCCCGTAGACGTCAAGGTTTTCCCACGCCGAGAGTCGCCAAGGAAAGCGCCCATACGCACTCGAGGAGTTTATCCTTTGGAGAATTTCTTCCCGATGGGTAAAAAGTGATTTGCCGAAATACGAAATAGCGCCCGATGTAGGGAGCATGAGGTTCAAGAGCATCTGAATTGTGGTTGTTTTTCCTGCACCGTTTGGCCCCAACAATCCCACAATCTCTCCTTCCTTCACACGGAAGGAAATGCGATCAACGGCGGTAAATCCGCCAACTGGCGGACCAAATTGTTTGGTTAAGCCGGAAACTTCCAGCACGTTTTGCACCATAGACAACAACTCCAGTATATCGTACGAGGAGGCTTACTTCATGCAGTGAAGCGCTCCCCGACTTTACGGTCGAGGCATCAACTCTTTCGATCTTTTGGAGCGCGAAACCCCGCACTGAATGCCCGCCTGAAGACCGTTCATCCCACAGGCTTAGCCCCAGGGCATTCTGGTGCTGGGGCAATCACGAGGTTTCCTCATGTGGGGATAAACGTATTATAGAGCAAAATAACGTTATTGTGAAGCTAATCTATATTTTTGTTCAACAAATGTTTTGAATTCTTTTTGAAACCGTTCTTTGCTGAATTTTTTCGCTTGGGCCAGGCAGTTTTTATAAAAATTATAATGGTTATAACGTTTATAAAATTTATTGATTGCCGCTACCAACGACTCCACCTCCGGTTTCCCAAAAAGCATACCCGTTTTCCCATCGATGACCGTTTCCAATACCCCTCCCTGGGCAAGAGCTATCACCGGTACGCCATGGGCCATTGCCTCAACGGGCACCATGCCGAAATCCTCATCCAGCGCACAAAAGATAAGAGCCTTAGCGCCTGTATAAATCTTATCCAGCTCATCATCAGATACACTGCCTAAAAAATCCACTGTAGGCCCGGCTATCGAACGTAAATACGCTTCTTCCTTCCCGCTCCCGACGATCTTTAAGGGGAGTTTGAGTTTGTTGCATGCCTCAATTGCCAGATCTATGCGTTTAGCATATGTCAGCCTCCCAACGCTTACATAATACGATGTGTTACTTTTGCCTTTTTCCTTTTGACTTTTGACTTCAACGGGCGGGTACATCACCGTCGAATCCCTACGGTAAAATTTCTCTACCCTTCTGGCGGTTTCTTTCGAATTGGCCACGAAATAATCTACTTTCTGGGCTGTCATGAAATCGTAATGACGGAGGAAAAAGTTAATAATCGTGGCATACACACGGACCGGCCAATATTTTTGCAAGTCACTTCCCGTTGCATAGCCATACAGATTCCGTGGGGGGTGGTGAATATAACAGATGTGGACAGGCGCGGCGCGGTGAGTTTTTTCGAGCATCGTCACCGCCTTGGCTGTAGTAAGCCCATGGAGAGAAACACGATCTGGACCTTGACGATGCGAGTCAAAAAGCGAACCGCGTAAAGCGCCGGATTCCTCATTATGCACCCGTACTCCCCGGCACATAAACCAACCGCTTGAAGTTATCACGATGTCATATTCTGATAGATCAAGGCTTTCCCAGATATTCGGCGCCAAAAACCGTAGTGGCGAATGAAATTTTTTGACGAACCAATTGTGCTGCACCCAACTCGTCCGAATGTCCCATGACTTAAAAAGTTCTAGTTTACCCGCCGGAGCCTTGGCGAAGGCGGGCCAATCAACGAATGACGTATACAGCGGCGCCCCCGGCCATATCTCATGCAAGGCTTCAACAACTCTCTCAGCACCCCCGTATTCACGCAAAAAGTCATGTACTATGGCAATTTTCATAGAACGATTTGAAGCCGCCGTCCCGAACACGCGCTCTTGTGAGGCGAGGATGTAAACCTCGCGAACAAGTAAGCGTTGTGTCGGGGCATGGCCTCCACCACCCTCTCGGCACCTCCGTATTCTCTAAGAAAATCATGAACTAACGCAATTTTCATATTTTAAATGCCATAATATTTTTCGCCCGTTCATTGGGATATCCCCACGCCTTTTCAAACACTCTCTTTGTGACGCGACGACTTTTGCGCGGAGGAATCCCTGGATCATGAAAATATATGGAGTGATCTGTGCACCTGAAGACAACCACAAAATGACCAACGTATCCCTTCTTCCTGTTTAATATTTTTGAATTCACTAAACACTTAATGAGATATCCTTGAGTAAGCAAATCCTGAATATCTGTATAATCCGGTATTCTATATTCAATCGGAATCTGTTTCACAAACTCCTGGGCGTCACGCTTGCATTGCGGGATATCAGAAAATCGAATTTGCTCCCTCCCTGCTTGCTCACCATAATACTCAATAAGATACCGTTCGGGATCTGTGGCAATCCGATGATAGTCAAATTCTTCAATATCTCGCACTTGAAATCCAAGCGCTCGGAGAGATAGTGCGCCCCGCATAGGCCATGTCCAATAGCCTTTTTGGAACCCGGTCATATCATCAAGATCTGCGAATGTAAACGTGCGTTCGGGCAGAAAGTATTTCAAAATCATCCGAAGTGTCGCTTGATAACAGTGTAAATCATCTTTTTTATTCGGATAAAATGGTACCTTT
>CAZOTW010000093.1:0-3340 GCA_964582845.1 uncultured Gammaproteobacteria bacterium | reverse complement strand
AGCCTTGGTGAAGGTGGAAGCCTTGGCGAAGGCGGGTCGAGAAGTGTTTTCCATTTTTGTCTTTTTGTCCATAGTGTAAAGTCAATTCCCAGCGTTTCATACTCTATTCCTGTTTAGAATCCGCTGGTTTATCCTCAGGGGCTTTCGGCGCTGCCGGAGCTGGCGAGGACGATTGTATTGGTTGTGTTGTAACTGTTGGCTGCCCGGCTACTGCTTTCTTTTTACCCTCTGAAGCTTTAGCGGAAGAGGGTTCTTTCTTTTCACTTGTGCCCTTTTCCTCCGGTTTTTCTTGCTTTGCAGGTTTTGCCGGCGCCTTGCCCGCCGTAGTCCCCGACGCAGTCGGGACGGAGGAGGGTTCTTGCACTGCTAGCGTTGCTTCCGCAGGGACACCTTTGCCTTTAATATCGATCTTCCAACCGGTCAGTTTTGCCGCCAACCGCACGTTCTGTCCATCGCGGCCGATCGCTAGTGACAACTGATCTTCCGGCACGAACACTTCTGCTGATTTTTTCTTTTCGTCTAAATTCACGTCCATGTCCTTTGCTGGAGCAAGTGACGCCATGATGAGCTGTCGGGCATCTTCGCTCCATTGGATGATATCGACTTTCTCACTCCCTCCAAGCTCACTGATAACGCCCTGCACGCGGACGCCTTTTTGCCCCACGCACGATCCGACCGGGTCGACTCCCGACTGGTTAGAATAGACGGCGACTTTCGTGCGGCCGCCGGCTTCACGGGCCACCACCCGAAGCTCAACGGAACCTTGGGCAACTTCCGGAACTTCCCGTCGGAATAATCCTTCTACCAACCCTTTATGTGCTCGGGAGACGATAATTTCGTTCCCACGCATGGTTTCGCGGATACCTTCTATATAGAATGTTAATCGTTGGTTCAGGTGATAGCGCTCACCCGGTGTCTGCTCTTGAGGAGGCATCACGGCCTGGGTTCTGCCGATATCGACGATGATGCTCGGGCCATCAAACCGAAGCACCATACCGGGTGCAATGGAACCGACTTTCGTCTGATAATCAGCGAGGACCGCCTGTTTTTCCGCTTCGCGGATCCGCTGGAGGATGACTTGCTTCGCTGTTTGGGCGGCTATGCGGCCAAACCCCGGAGGAGTGATGTCTTTGGCATCCTTAAAAATTTTAGCTTCGCCTGTGTCGGCGTTGAGGTCTACCGTCAGTTGTTCAAGCTCATTTGCCCCATAATCCTTGCGGTACGCAGCCAAAATCGCTGCTTTAATGGTATCGAGCACTACCGCCGGATCTATCCCGCGCTCGGTAGCTACTTGATTCAAGGCTAATGAAAATTCACTTCTGACTGTCGCTGGCATAGTAGTGCCACATGCGTGTTTGTTTCTTAACAAACCGCATAGTGGCCTCTCTACCCACCTGGCGAACGCTCCGTGAGCCGCAGTTCAAATGAACTAAGGCGAACGGTAAGTCGCGGTGGGTGTTTTCTATTTTTTTAATAAAAAAGGTGGGTAACTTCCCACCTCTTCTTACATAAATCTAGCTGTATTATACCCATTTCCCTCTCCCCCGTCAACAACCATGGGGACGGTCCTGAGATATATTGACAATACAATATAAAAATGTAATAGTTTTCTTATCTATGCCCCGGATGCCACGACTTGCCTACGAAAATGCGTTTTATCATATCTTCAATCGAGGGGTCGCTAAACAACCGATTTTCCTCTCCGATAAAGATTACGATTATTTTTTACGCCGTCTTGAATCACTCGTCAAGAAAAAACATTACGATCACACTGTCTATGCCTATGTTTTGATGCCAAATCATTTTCATCTCTTAATCGGAACAAAAAAGACCCCACTCGCCAAAGTCATGACGTCACTATTGACCAGTTATTCTATGTATTTTAACCGTGAATATAAACGCGTCGGACCACTTTTCCAAAACCGCTTCAAAAGTAAACTCTGTGAGAAAGACAGTTATTTTCTCGGTGCATCGCGATATATCATGCTAAATCCTATTGCAGCGCGACTTGCCAAACAGATAGAAGACTATCCATGGAGCAGTTTTCAGGAACTTTTTGGAACATCGCCGTATGCAATTACGGCAAAAGAAGAAATTATACGTCTTCTTGGCGATACGCTCCAAGAGAAAAATGCTTTTCTACAATTTCTTCACGACGGCGAGCAACACTATATAGACATGGAAAAAGAATACTCATTTGTCAAAGAAGCAGAAGGATCACCAAAATTTACCACGCTTGCACAAAAAAAGTATTTACGGAGGAAAGCAAAAAAGATTATAAATATACGTTAATTCTAGAGCATTGTGTCAATATTACTCAGGACCGTCCCTATTTTCATAGGCGCCAGTCAATCTCACTTTTGGAAATTAATACCACTATATATGACTATTTGCTATAATTCCCCTTAACTATGCCGGCAACGTGTGAAAATCGTCTTCAAGTGGCAACCCGCGATTTGCATGCTCTCATTCGAATACATAAGAGAGGATATTTTGAACAAAACCAAGATTTCGGACAAAGCGGTTGGGAACGTATTAACGATCCAACAGATTTTATTAAAATTGTTGTAATCAATCGCAACTTAGGATTATTTGTCAAAACGTACGCTCCAGCAACAAAAGACTATGCCATAAGAATGCATCGGGCACTTATGCAACTATCACAACTACAGGATTTACCAGTTCCGCCCCTTTTACCAATAAAGAACCCCGCCCTCCGCTTCGCTACAGGCGGGGTATTTGCTAGAGCGTGATCGTAATGTCTTGATTGTTAATGTAGCGTGTAACCTGATCTGCGTTCAACGATTTACCTACGGTCGTAATGCAATATCCATCAGCCCAAAACTCTCCACCCCACAACCGGTTTTTCACGTCAGGGAATCTCCGAAAGACTCCTTTGGCTGAATAGCTTTTGAGCTTTTCGACCACGTGGGATGGTGCATATCGGGGTTGAACGCAGATCTGGATGTGGTAGTGATCTGTTTCCATTCCCTGGGTAATGATCTCCCAGCCGTAGTCGTCGGCAATGTCTTGCATCACGGTTTTAATGTACTGACCAATCACCTTGGTTATCACACTCCGTCGGTATTTGACCGGCCACACAATATGATAGTTGATGAAATAGATCGCATGGCTTGTGTGTTTATATGTGCTCACAGGCCTATTCTATCACCCTATTGCCGCCGACTACACGCTATTCATCCCCGCCCTCCGCTCCGCTGCAGGCGGGGAACTCCGCGAACACTTAGAGTTTTGCGACCCCACATTTGTATTTCAACTTGGAAAATGTAGTTTAAATGCCATAAACGGTTGCTAATTTCGTGAAAACTTGGATTTCCAG
>CAZOTW010000092.1:0-3366 GCA_964582845.1 uncultured Gammaproteobacteria bacterium | reverse complement strand
ATTTTTTAAGAGTAGTTTGATGCTCTCTTCAAGCCAGAGGTCGCCCTGGGAGCCTTTAAACAAAAGCAAGCTTCGATGCGGGATATCTTTTAGCGCGTCATTGAGCTCAATGACAGACGGAAACCACTTCGCATTTTTTACCAGCGGGAGAATGAAGCGTTTAGTTAACGGTCCAACTAAATACAGAGTGTCGGGGATGCTGTCGATGGCGCGCGCGACCGCCTCGTGCTCGATTTGTGACTCATTGCCCAACTCAAGCATGTCGGCAAGAACAATAATCGTGTATCTTTTTGTTTCCTTTTTGAGTGTTTCCATCATTTTCAAGAATGAAAGAACGGATGGTTTGGATGCGTTGTAGGAGGAGTCGATGATAATGGAATTATTAATTCCGGGAAATACACTTTCGCGGCCTTTAGGCGGAATAAAATTGTTTTCGAGATTCTTTTTAATCACGTCCAGCGGAATCGTGAGTTTTTGAGCAGCAAGTATAGCGGGAGCAAACACATACGCCATATCTTTGGGGAATGCGTAGCCTTTACATTGAAGATCAATCGGCGTATCGCCAAGAGTGAATGAGAACGTTGTTTGTTTTGTATTTACTGTATAGTCAGAAACTTGAATTGCGGATAATTTTTTCGTACCGAACGTGAGAGCGCCAGGAAGTTTTTTTGTAAGAAACGTATTGTCCCCATTGATGATTTTGATCGTACATTTTTCCAGCATCTTTGCGTCTTCGTGGGTTATAGCATCAATAAGAATTTTGAGTCGTTCACTATCCGTCATAATATTTTTTAGATCAAGAATTTTTTCAAACTGCATGGTATGTGCAGCAGATTCTTCCGTGATAATGCCCATATCCGGTTGAACGATGGTAAGGAGGTATTCCATATTTTTGGGCGGATACGGATCGTCGATGCCCATTTCGACGATAATGTAGCGGATATTTTTCAAAAATCCGATGCGAAAGGGAGCCAAAATCATCATTCGTGCCCAGTCGGCGGGAGAGTAGTTGCGGGGAAATAGGCCGACAAGTCCAAGCGGCACGCCGGTTTCGGAATTGCCGGCAACCATATGCGTAGGGGCAATATCTTTCAAAATTGCATAGAGCGCCTCGCGAGTACTTGTTTTTCCGACTGATCCTGCGATACCTATGACCGTCGCCCGGGTGCGAGAAAGTGCCAAACGTCCGATAGTACGCAAATACCAAAGCACGTAAGGGGCAAGAACAGCCTTAATGCGTTTCATGACTTTTCTTCCAGCTTATCAATAAGTTTGGTCAATTGGTAGGTAACAGTAACGGCAATCACCGTGACGATGACCGCATAGATCGCAAGCGATAGTAATCCGCTGCCGGAAGGTAAATACGGTTTTATTTTGGTTGTGACAAATTCCTGTATGACGTTATTCCATGCAAGTGCAGCTACTAACCCGAAACCGCTGGCGGTAAGTGTAAGCATTTGCTTGAGAATTAGCAGGTGTAAACGCTTTCGTTGTTGATTTTCTTGTCCCATGCGGTTATTATACAGGAAATTTATACCCTTCGTAATAAAAATTACTACGGGTACCAATTTATTTTGTTATATTTATTAACGATATGTACACCCCAAAGTTTACCATCAGCAATAAAATCCTTAAATATATCGGTGTCGTTGAGTCGGCCCGCGAAGTCATTGAGAATGCGCCCCTCGTGCCTGCATGGGAAGCAAAATTTCGCGAAGATGCCCTCGTTCGCACAGTCCATCACGGGACGCATATTGAAGGGAATGAGCTTAACTTTACTGAAGCGGAAAAGGTATTGGCAGGTGCTAAAATTGTCGGGCGGGATCGGGATATACAGGAAGTACTCAATTATCGGAATGTGCTCCAGTTTATTGAGCAGTATGACAATAATGAAATTTCCTCCGAGACACTAAAGCACATCCATTCCCTTACGGTACATAGGATGTTGACGGATAACCTCGTGGGGGAATACCGCAGGACGCAAGTCGTTGTAAAGAATAGCCAGACCGGTGAGATTACCTTCCGTCCGCCGCCGGCAGTGGAAATTCCGTTTCTTATTGATGCGTTTTTGCGCTGGTTTAACAGCGTCAACGCCGAGGACATGCATGCAGTCCTTAAGGCCGGCATTGTTCATTACGAGCTGGTGCGCATTCATCCGTTTTTGGACGGAAACGGGCGCGTTGCCCGGGCGGTAGCGACACTTGCGCTCTTTAAAGAAGGGTATGATATCAAGCGCTTTTTTTCGCTTGAAGAATATTATGACCGCGAGCCGCTTGCCTACTACGACGCACTCCAGAGCGTAGCCAAACAAGAGGGGAACCTGACAAACTGGTTGGAATATTTTACCGAGGGTTTAGCTATTGAGCTCACGCGTATCAAGGAAAAAGTAAAATCGCTTTCGACAGACCTCAAGATTAAAAAATCCCTCGGCGGCCAGCAGCTGGCACTTTCAGAGCGTCAAATTAAAGTTGTCGAGTTTATCCAGGAAAACGGCTTTTTGCAGAATAAAGCGTTTTTTGAACTGTTCCCCATGATTTCGGAAGACACCGTGCTTCGGGAAATTAAGGACCTTATTAAAAAAGGAATTCTGCGGAAAGAAGGTTCCACCAAAGGTGTCAAGTACGTCCTTCGGGTCGGTGAATAGCAGAAAGTCAAAAGGTTGATTTTCACCTGCGTTTAGTAGATTATAGAAGTATGGATCTTTCCGGACCGGGGGTTGTGTATGCCCTCATGATTATTCCCTCCCTATTTGTCGTTGTTGTGATTATCCAGGGGATAGAAAAAGTGGTCAAACACCAGCCGGACGGCAAAGTTGCCATTGGATTCGGCATTCTGTTTCTCGTACTTATCGCACTTGCCTACTTTCTGTACATCAAATGACATTTTCGCGCCTTGCAAAGTATTTTCAGCGTCTTGAGACCACAGCATCGCGCATTGCGATGACGGAAATTTTGGCTGATCTTTTCCGTCAATCTAAACCTCAGGAAATCGGTGAAATCTGCTATTTATTGCAGGGACGCACCGTTCCCCTCTATGAAGCGATAGAATTCGGCGTTGCCGATAAGTTTATGATCCGGGCGATTTCTAAGGCGTTCGATGTGTCGGATAAAGCAGTACACAAACAGTTTAAAAAATTCGGTGATATGGGAGCGGTTGCAGAATCACTCCATAAAGGCGGCGGAAATTTGAGTGTTTCGGACGTATATAACGCGCTTGATGTACTTGCACGCGTAGGTGGGGAAGGTTCGCAGGAGAAAAAAATCGGGTTGCTTGCGGACTTACTGCGCGGCACTGACTCACTTTCGGATCGATACATCGCGCGTATCCCATTGGACAAATTGCGTTTGGGATTTTCCGATATGACCA
>CAZOTW010000091.1:837-3402 GCA_964582845.1 uncultured Gammaproteobacteria bacterium | reverse complement strand
TCCAATAGCCTTTTTGGAATCCGGTCATTTCATCAAGATCTGCGAATGTAAACGTGCGGTTGGGCAGAAAGTATTTCAAAATCATCCGGAGCGTCGCTTGATAACAGTGTAAATCATCTTTTTTATTCGGATAAAATGGTACCTTTTTCATATCAACGTGTTACCATGTTAATAAGCTAAAATAATTGCTGTTGCTCGCCTGCTGGCTTTTCTTCTTTGCCCGCTGTAGCCTTCTTCATCGATTTGACGGAGGCGGGTTCACCGCCCATTAATCGCTTCAGGAGTGAGTGAAAATGAAGATCACCTAAGATCTTTCGAGCGTCGGGCGTATCGAGCGTTTTAATTTCCGCGTTCTTCAGGTCTTCGTCGAGGGGCACATCGGTCCTGATGGTCGCCAAATCCTTCGAAAGCCGTGCGCTCTCTTCCCCTTTTTCCAGTTTCTCAACGATACCATGGGAAAGCTTTGTTACCCGCGCATCATGGTTTTTTAACGCTTCATACAAAGCCTCGACAGATCCGAATGATTCAATGAGGGAAACAGCGGTTTTCGGTCCAATTCCATCAACGCCCGGGTAATTATCCGATGGATCCCCAGCAAACCCCTTGTAATCGGCTACATGCTTGGGGTCAACACCCAGACGTTCTTTCACATCTTTCTCCATGTACAATTTTGCTTCCGACAGTCCCTTCGTCGGCATATATGCATAGGTACGATCATCTACTAACTGCAGAATATCCTTATCCCCTGTTACGATAATCACTTGATCAATGGAGCCTTTTGCCTTTTGACTTTTAACTTTTGACTTTGCCACCAGCGTTCCGATCACATCGTCTGCCTCAAATCCGTCTTTTTCAAAAATCGGGATGCCAAACGAGCGAATCACCTCATGAACTTTCTCTATCTGGCCCACCAGCTCTTCGTCCATCTTTGGCCGTTTCGCCTGATATTCCTTAAATAACTTTTTCCGGAATGTCGGCTTTGGACGATCAAAACAAACAGCAATATACGAAGGTTTAAGATCGTTCACTATCTTAAACAGCATGGCGGTAAATCCATACACTGCGTTAACCAGTGATCCATCGGGTGCAGTCAGTGGGGGCAGTGCATGATATGCGCGGTGCAAAATCGCGTTACCATCAATTAAGACTAATCGATTCATGAGGGTATTATATTGGATTATTTGCTTATTTGCAGATTTGCTTATTCGTTTATGGAATTATTATCCCGCATTGCGGGATTTGGGGCCGCCCATGAGCGCTTCAAATTCTTCGCTTTCAACGGTTTCTTTCTTAATAAGGGCTTCTGCAATACTATCCAATTGTTTACGGTGCTTTTTGAGGATCTCTAGAGCCTTTTTATATCCTTCATCTAAGAATTTTTTGATTTCCCTGTCTATTTCCCCCTGCATTTCCTGCGACACCGGATTTTGCTCCATCATGGCCTTCCCCCACTCTGTCATATCTATCTGCGGACCGAAGTTAATAGGCCCTAAATCGCTCATACCAAACTCCATCACCATGTAGCGGGCTATCCTTGTCGCTTGATCGATATCATTAGCGGCCCCACTCGTCATCTCATTAAACACCACCTGTTCAGCTGCCCTGCCGCCCATGGTCATGGCTATTTCATCGATAAGGTGAGACTTCGTTTCATGAAGGCGGTCTTTCTCCGGTGGAGACAAGGTATACCCAAGCGCCATACCACGGGAAACGATACTGATGCGGTGGATGATATCGAGATTGGGACAATTATACGAAACCACGGCGTGTCCCCCTTCGTGATAGGCAGTCATTTTTCGGTCAAGATCGCTTTGCAATCGTTTTTTCTCCGGGCCCAGTTTTACCTTCGTTGCTGCTTCCTCCAGGTCCTTCATGTCAATTTCTTTTTTGCCTTCGCGTGCCGCTAAAATAGCCGCTTCATTAAGCATGTTTTCCAAATCCGCTCCGCTAAATCCCACCGTTCGCTTGGCGACTTTATCCCAGTCCACAGTGGAAGTAAAGGGTTTCCCTCTTGCATGAATTCTGAGGATGGCTTTCCGTCCTTCCATGTCCGGCAAATCGAGAACGACCCGTCGGTCAAAACGACCTGGACGAAGAAGCGCTGGGTCCAAAAGATCTCCACGATTCGTAGCGGCGACGATAAGGACGGCCGTATTGGGCTCAAACCCGTCCATCTCAACGAGAATTTGGTTGAGCGTTTGCTCCCGTTCATCATGGCCGCCCATAATCCCCACTGACCGCATACGACCAATCGCATCAATTTCATCGATAAATATAATGGCCGGCGCATTTTTCTTTGCCTGCGCAAAGAGATCTCGGACACGCGCAGCTCCCACCCCAACCAGCATCTCCATGAACTCACTTCCGGCGATACTGTAAAACGCCGTGTGTGCTTCTCCTGCCATTGCTTTGGCAAGAAGCGTTTTTCCTGTCCCGCTGGGACCCACTAAAATAACCCCCTTGGGGGTACGCGCACCTAATGCTTTATATTTTGCCGGATTTTTCAAAAAGTCGACCACTTCCTCAAGCTCTTTTTTTGCCTCATCCACGCCCGCGACATCGGCG
>CAZOTW010000091.1:0-814 GCA_964582845.1 uncultured Gammaproteobacteria bacterium | reverse complement strand
AAATCCTTATTCCAAATTCGGGCTTTGCTCTGGCCAAAGGAAAAAAGATTATCCTGAGCGCCCCGCGCCTGGCGGAAAATGAAGAAGAAAAATAAAACAGTCAAAACAAGCGGCAACACATTGGAAATAATCCCAAGCCACAACTGCCCGACACTCACGTCTTTTACCTGTATTTCGGTTTGCTTCGGATCCACACCCGATGTCTCCAATACTTTATACAACGAGTCTTGTGCCTCTTTATGCGATGTCACTTTATCACCACTTTTATAGGTAACCGTCAGTTTCGCATCCTCTACTTCAATGTGTTGTACCTTCCCCTGTTTGACGTCGGACATCACGGTTGAAAGAGGTTTTTCCGGATACATCGCACTGCCGCTACCAAAACTTCCGATGAGAGAAAGGAGAATAAACGCAATAAAAAGACCAATGAAAATATTTTTGAGGTTCAGGTTCATACTGAACTGAAACATCTTCCCTCGCTTTTTCCCATTAGCCAAAGGGTTTCGCTTGATCTTTGATTGATTTTTATCCGTTTTGTCTGCCATACCAAAGGGGTTTATACTCAAAAACTATCTCTCACACTTAAGTTTTTGTAGTATAATTTGAGCTCTCAGTATACCACGAACGCACGCGTTATACACCTACTACGCTATTGAAAATGGCTTTAGATACTTGTACACTTCAACCGTGCGCAAGAAATAAAAACGACGTATATCACACTATGAACATAACCCCATATGCTCCTGAAACACTGCCAGAATTTGATAATCATCAACTTGTTACCGCTTTTTATGATCACGCGGTAGGAATGAAA
>CAZOTW010000090.1:0-3482 GCA_964582845.1 uncultured Gammaproteobacteria bacterium | reverse complement strand
AATATTCCGCTTACCAACCTCACCCGCCAGTATCACGAGATACAAAAAGAAATAGACAAAGCAATTGCAAGCGTTCTTACTAAGGGAGATTTTATCCTGGGCGACAGTGTGACTATGTTTGAAAAGGAATTCGCTTCGTATATCGGGACCTCCTATTGCATTGGCGTCGCAAACGGTACCGACGCCATACGACTTATCCTCCGCGCACTAAAACTTGGACCCGGCGACCAGATAATCGTTCAGGCCAACACCTTTATCGCAACCGTCTTACCAATCATAGAATCCGGTGCAACCCCGATATTCGTTGACGTGGACAAGCTGACCGGTACTATTGATGTAGTGAAGGTAAGACGAGCACTCACGAAAAAAACCCGCGCAATCATCCCCGTTCACCTTTTTGGTTATCCTGCGCCTATCCTTGAGTTATCTAAGCTTCTAAGCCTCTCTAAGCCCTCTAGTCCCCTTTGGATCATTGAGGACGCAGCCCAAGCACAGGGCACGACTATCGGTGATAAAAAGGCAGGAAGTTTTGGCGTGCTTTCCGCCTTCTCATTTTATCCCGGCAAAAATCTCGGAGCTTATGGTGATGGTGGCGCTGTGACGACCAATAGCAAGGCTCTTGTGGAAGAAATAAAAATTCTTCGTAATGTCGGACAGAAAACGAAATATGTCCACACCCGTTTGGGAACCAACAGTAGACTTGATACCATCCAAGCGGCAATCCTTTTGGTAAAACTCAAGCATCTTCATGCATGGAACAAAAAGCGTATCGCAATTGCCAATGCATATCGCGAGGCGCTTGCCGGTTGTGGCGACATCATTACTCCTCCACCAACGCCTCCCGGCGCAAAAGCGATATATCACCAGTTTGTCATCCGTACCCAAAAACGCAACCCGCTCATGAAGTTTTTAGAAAAACGAGGTATCCATTGCGGCATCCACTACCCTAGCCCTCTTCATCTGACCCCGGCATTACGATTCCTCGGATACAAGCGTGGCGATTTTCCCGTTGCCGAGGAGCGCGCCCGCACCATGCTTTCTCTTCCCATGTTTCCGGAACTTGACGATAATGAAATAGCTTTTGTCACATCTTCTATCCGAACATTCTTCCGTCACTAGCGCTTCCGTTCCACAACTTCCTCGACGATATACATCGGCCGGGCTTTTGTTTCTTCCACAATCACCTGTACGTACTTTCCGACAAAACTAAGTGCCAACAATTGTATCCCGCCAAAAAAAATAATGACTCCCAAAATAACCGGCAAATCCGTGATGCGTGCTGGATAATAGAAAATGCGGTACATAAGATAAATAAAAAAAACTATAAACGACCCAACCACAAGAAATATGCCAAGATAGACGATGAAGTCAAGCGGGACATAGGAAAATCCAAAAAAACTTCGCTCCGCATGGCGAAAATATTCCAACAAGTTGTAAGAACTTTTCCCACGCAGCCTGCGTCTGCGTTCATAGGAGACATATGCATGAGTGAAACCCACCCATGCACGAAGACCGCGGTGAAATCGATACCGTTCAGGAAGCGCGCGGATAGCGTCCAACACGCGTTTACTCATAAGTTCGAAACTTCCCGCATTGACGGGTACATCAATATTCGAGACTGCCCGAAAAATCCGGTAAAATGACTTTCGCATAATGGTCATAAACATATTGTCTTCTATTTTCGTCCGGATACCGACCACGACATCGTATCCCTCTTCCCATTTTTTAATAAACGTAGGAATGACTCTTGCGGGATCCTGCATATCACCCTCGTAAAAAACATATGCATCGCCGCGGGCAAAGTCTATGGCTGCCTGTCCTGAAGATTCAGGACCGAAATTTCTCGATAAGAATACTCCCCTCACCCGTTTATCTTTCGTAACAAGTCCGGCAATTTTTTCGCGCGTGGCATCAGTGCTTCCATTATCAACAAAGATAAATTCAAATGTATAGTTATTAAGTCCCTTTGTCACCGACAATAATTCTTCGTATGCAGGAATAACATTCAGTTCTTCGTTGAAGCAAGGAATACCAATCGAAATGAGTTTTTTTCTTTTCATACCAGACTCGCGCGGGGCAGGAATCCCGCTACGCGGGATTGTAAAGCTTTTTCTTTCGTATATCCAGAGGGGGGGCCGCGCGTTCCTATTTTCGCACAATACACTGTGTAAAATATTCATCTCTCCGAATACTTTTTTCGTCCAGATGTTTACGACTCTTCCGATAATACTGATACAACGCACCCATCCCTTCTTCATAGGTATGGAAACGGAAATGCGGAAGCTCTTTTCGTAAGCGTCCATTATCTCCGGTATATTGGAAATTATACCCCGGCGTAGCAACAGAAACCGGCACCTCAAGCCTTCCTACTTTTTGAATAATTGATACGATATCCGAAAGCGTTATAGATTCGTCTGGTGTGACATTGTATACCGCGTGCCGCAGGTGGTGCGTGAGCGCATACCGGACAATCTGCACCAAATCATCGATATAGAGATAGTCGAAAAGTACGTCTTGTTTGATAACGATGGGTATCCCGAGAAGATGTTTGACTATCGCATTGGAAATAAACTTAATGCGATAATCCTCACGGGGGCCGTACACACCAAACAAACGAAACGTCAGGATATGAGAACGCTTAGCAGCTAGAAGACTAATAAGATACTTAGACAGACCATACGAATCATTTGGAATGCTTTCTCCGAATGCTGTTTCTTTCACCCGGATCAAATGACGCCTCTTATCATATTCTGCGCCGGAACCAAAATGAATAATACGCTTGATCTTGGAACTCGCCTCAGCAAGAGATAAAAACATCCGTATGGGCAATTCCATGTTGTCCGATCGCCCTGCCGTAGCACAGTGGATCACGGTATCGACATGGTGTTTTTCGATATACTCTCCAACTCGCTTCGCATCCAACAAATCGAGCTCTTTATGTGACGGCGCAACAATCGGAAACGTGCGGTGCAATGACGCTACGATGTTTCCTCCTACAAATCCCGTTACCCCGGTCACAAGTATGTTTCTCATAGCGATTGAGGTATATAATCGCTTATTTGGGTAAATAATACAACTCCAAAGTGTCCTTATCGAGACTTAGGAAACAAAAACAGAATAATCGCGGTGATATATTCTCGGAGCATAAAAATTGATACTTCTTTTACTAATACGTACCGACCGTCTTTTTTCGCAATAGTGTGACTGGCCAGCAACCGTTGTATGCGAAGGTGAATAATGGTATCCACGTTGTACCCACGAAGGAGATCTTTTTTCTCTATACCACCCGAAGGGGCAGTAGCAATATCGGTAAGTAATTTTATAGTCACAGAAGCCTCTATCGGACTAAAAATGCAAATCACATAGACTCCGACTGATAACACGTAGAGCACCATTGCCGCTCCCCAGGTAACGGCGCCCACTACGACCCCCTCGAGCAAACATACAAAAAGGCCACAAAGGGCAATAACGAGTATTCCGAT
>CAZOTW010000089.1:1658-3619 GCA_964582845.1 uncultured Gammaproteobacteria bacterium | reverse complement strand
GGGAGCTTCTCCGGGATTTCTTGCAAGGCATTATGACGGGCGAACATGCCGTATCATTTGTCGATTTCATCGAAAACAAGCAGGAAAATAAATGAATCCCGACGCACTGATAATTTTTTGCAGATATCCCGAATACGGCAGGGTGAAAACGCGTATCGCCGTTTCGCTGGGGAATGATTTTACCCTCGGTCTTTATAATGCATTTATCAAGGACCTGATGGCCATGTCCAAATTATTAAGTTCAGTCACGATAATCGCCGTCGATGCTCCGGAACTTGTTGCCGATCACTCCCTTTTGTTCGGCATTGAATACCCGATTATAAGTCAGAAGGGCGGGGATATAGGGCAACGAATGTTGAATGCCGTCCTTCATGTCTTTAATCTCGGACATGAACGGGTAGTCCTTGTCGGATGTGACCTGCCTGATTTGCCGGCTGAAATTATTGAAGACGCTTTCAAATCATTGAATTCCAGCGATGCCGTACTGGGTCGGAGTAACGACGGCGGATACTATCTGATCGGATTGAAAAATAGTTTACATGCGGAAACATGCTTCACGGGCATTGATTGGGGCACCCCAAAGGTATTTCAGCAAACAGTTGATAACATAAAAAAATCGGGGAAGACCCTCTCTTTTGCGCCCGAATGGCACGATATTGACGACCGGGAGGGCCTTAGGCTGTATTATAATAAAAATATTCATAACGGGAACACGTCATCGCATACCATGAAATACCTGGTGAAGCATATTAATGACAGTCAAATCAAACTATAATTAATGTTTTTTTTCCGAATACAAGGCGTACCGGTCTTTGCCCCACGTTTTGTCTAAAAACTGGTCCCGTCCGGATCTGGATCGATAGAATTTGTATCGAATCGGATTTTTCTTATAATAGTCCTGATGATAATCTTCGGCTTTATAAAATGCCGAGGCTTTTATAAACTCGGTGACTATAGGTTTGGCAAACCTGCCGGATCTGTCAAGTTCCGCCTTTGATTTTTCCGCCAATTCTTTCTGTCTGTCATTAAGATAAAATATGGCTGACCTGTATTGGGGTCCGCGGTCAACGAACTGGCCGCCGGGATCGGTCGGATCTATCTGCCTCCAGAAAACGTGTAAAAGCTCAGGATAGCCGATTACCCGGGGATTGTAGACCACCTCGATCACCTCAACATATCCCTTTTCGGCGTAATTATCATATGTGGGATTTGCACCCTTGCCGTCCGTATATCCTGACGTAACGGAAACAACGCCTTTGAGCTTTTCAAAGGGAGGCTCCATGCACCAGAAGCACCCTCCAGCGAAGATCGCTTTTTCGTTTTTCGACTCAGCATATAAAAAAGCGGGTGCAAGTAAAATTACGAACAAACATCTCAATATCAGATTCAGGTTTTTCTTTGACATGTCCCACCTCCATTTTTAACGATTATGCGCGTACATTCATGTTTGCTTTAAGAGTGCGTCCCAAAACTTGGGACGCACTCTAAGCGGTACAGGATGTACCGCCATTTTCCGAGGCAAAGCCGAGGAAAATGAAGGCTTTCGGGAGCTTTGCTTCCGAAAGCCGATGTCCCAAAACCACAAGGATGTGGGTTTTGGGACGCATTCTAAGTAATCGATTTAACATCAAAGTTACATTAATATTTCACGCAGAGCAAGTATTAAGACAATCAACAAATTTTCTGAAAATATCATAACACTGGCTTTTTCCGCGATATTTGCTTTCGTGTGTAATCAGTAATATATTGGATTTATACCGGTGTTTTTGCCGTGTAGTTCTTTCTGCGCAGGTCTGACCAGAAAGATTGATGAAAGGGGGGTTTATATGAAATTTGAAATTTTTTTTACGATTATAACATTGGGCGCTGTTTCTGTTCTAAACTGTTCCGGAAAAATCTCTTCAAACCTTGGTGTGAGGAATGGTAAACTGGCTTTGTGCCCAAACAAACCGAATTGTGTT
>CAZOTW010000089.1:764-1648 GCA_964582845.1 uncultured Gammaproteobacteria bacterium | reverse complement strand
AAAAGCTTTTTTTGTTGCTTGGGGAAATAAAATAAAAAGCTTTTTTACAATTTAAATCCGGTCAAAAATAATTCTTTTTTTATCCATGTATCCAATACTTTATTTAGATCTTATTCAATGCTTATCGATGTTATTAAAAGCATGAAACGGACAAAAATCGTGGCCAGTACCAACATCTATATACACGCAGAGTTTGCCTCTGCAATGTTCAGATTCGTTGATGATGTAGAGTTTTATTTTGAGGATAGCAGGAATATTATCCACGTGCGGTCTGCATCCAGGGTTGGTTATTCCGACATGGGCGTAAACAGGAAAAGAATTGAACAGGTGAGGAAACTCTTCGCGGAAAGGGATGAAAGCGCCGGATAATGGGGTGTTTGAAGTTGTCTGTTTTGAATGATTAACGATCAATAGAAATATCCGACTTAGGTATATAACGACGGCGCTCCGCGATGCTACGAAGCTATTTTCATGGCCAGGCGGATCAGGCTTTCGACCTTCTTAAAGGATGAGTACTTCCAGAGCATCGGCCTCTCACAATAGACATGCAGTGTTCCGCCATTCGCGTGAGCGGCCCTGAGCTTTCCGGACATCAGCTCCGCAAGAAGCGCGGGGTCCCCGAACAGGCGATGCGAGGGCCTGGATTCGGCAAAGAGTAAATAGTTCCTGTCGAATTCTTTACTCGCCGTGTTGTATCTGCTGCGGTAACGCGGCATTTCAGGCGACTGAATTCTCTCCTTTCCCTGGTACTCGAAGTTCATCAGCACGAGCCACTGCTGGTTTTTATCAATATCGACTTCAATGTGGTAGGCTTCGAAATAGTATTCTACAACATCTGGAGTAACCCCGCCTTCGGTTCTATCTTCATCAACCCTCATCTCGCC
>CAZOTW010000089.1:332-754 GCA_964582845.1 uncultured Gammaproteobacteria bacterium | reverse complement strand
TGACATCAATGCCTGCCGACGTCTTTATTGTGCGGCCCGCCAGCTTTCCCGATAGCATGATATCATGACCTGCCACCGAGACCTCCTCAATGACAAGGCCGTTGCGCCGGGCAAACTGTTTAGCATGTTTCAGGTAGCGGTTCCGGGTATAATAAAATTTACCCGCAGCTATTCCGATTGCTGCTGCCAAACAGGTTATAATTATAATAAGAATAGTATGCAAATCCTGACCCATTCCCTTATATAAGATGCAATTGAATAAGCCGGGTAAACAAATTGCAATTAAAAATTACAAGGCGGGGTTGACATCACTCAAGCAGTTTAATGCTTGAAAAATGTATTGTGGTCCATTACATAACAGAAACAATGGAAGAGATATTGTATAAATTGGCACTTGCCGTAATCATGATCGTGATATCCTG
>CAZOTW010000089.1:0-297 GCA_964582845.1 uncultured Gammaproteobacteria bacterium | reverse complement strand
ATGAACAAGGCAAAGAAAGAACTGCCGGTCCTTGCAAAAGAACTGAAATTGAAGCACAGGAAAGGAAATGAATTGGGCATTTATGAAGGTTCCTGGAATAATCATAAAATACGAATAGAGCCCAATAATTTCCGGGCAGCTATTTTCATAAAATCAAATAGTGACCCGCAGTTTTCCGCCTTCCATACGGGAATTTCAAAAAAAGTATTTCATGTTAACACTCTTTTCCATTATCTAAAAGGAATCATTATCAAGTTCATCCCCGATTATCCGGTTGACGAAAACAGGCTTCCCGCG
>CAZOTW010000088.1:1138-3626 GCA_964582845.1 uncultured Gammaproteobacteria bacterium | reverse complement strand
ATTCTCCTCCACCACGATTCGTTTTCTTTATACCAACGGATGGTTTGGATAAGCCACGCGTCAAAGTCATGTTCCGGTTTCCATCCCAACTCTTTTTGGATTTTAGACCAGTCAATGGCATACCGCCGGTCGTGACCGGGACGATCTTTTACGAATTCTATAACGGATTCATCCTTCCCCATGAGTGATGCGATTTTTTTCACAATAGCTATATTATCGATATCCGCAGTGAGTCCCCCGACGCAATACGTTTCTCCGACCTTCCCTTTATCTAAAACGACCTCAATAGCCCGACAATGATCTCCCACATACAACCAATCTCGCACGTTTTTCCCGTCACCGTAGATAGGCACTTTCGCGCCTTCTATGATATTGGTGATCGCCAGAGGAATAAGTTTTTCCGGAAATTGGTACGGGCCAAAATTATTTGAGCAATTCGTTATCGTCACCGGCAACCCATAGGTATGGAAATACGCCCGAACCAGATGGTCAGACGCCGCTTTACTCGCAGAATAGGGACTCCTCGGATCGTATGGTGTCTGTTCATTAAATTTATCCGGCTTACCCAAAACCAGTGACCCGAACACCTCATCCGTTGATATGTGATGAAAACGGCGAACCTTAGCTTGAAACGCTGCATCAAGAAGTACTTGTGTCCCCGTCACGTTGGTCTCAACAAATGGAGCAGGTTGGGCAATAGACCTATCAACATGAGTTTCCGCGGCGAAATGAACGACGACGTCAACACCCCGCATTGCCCCCGAAACTACACGAGCATTACAAATATCACCTTGAATAAATCGATAATGAGGATTTTTCTCCACGCTTGTGAGATTTTCAAGATTTCCTGCGTACGTAAGCTTATCAAGGTTTACGATTTCATCATCCGGGTGAAATTTGAGCCAGTACAAAATAAAATTTGAGCCGATGAACCCGGCTCCACCGGTGACAAGTATTCTCATGGTTTTTCTCCCTTAGGTAACGTTTTTGTTGGATATGGGAATTCCCTGCACCCAATCATAGCCAATGGTGTCGTCATCGTAGGAAATCCGACCCTCTTCTTCTTTATTATAGATTCCACTGGTAACATAGATAAGGTCCGCCGGCCCCTCGAGAACTTTCAAACCGTGCGCCACTCCCGCCGGAATCTTTATCACAATATTCGGCTTATCTTTCTGCCCTAAGACATATTCATTCAACTCCTTATGGGTCTTGGCGTCAGCTCTCGTATCGTATAATGCCACCTTTATCATACCGCTTGCCACATACCACCAGTCGATCTGAGTTTTGTGTACATGCCAGGCCTTGACCACGCCACTGACCATCGAAGAATGGGATAGTTGGCCAAATCCTTCTTTAAAAAAATCATCGCTCTTTCGAATAATCTCTTCAAAAAAACCCCGCTCGTCCGGATGACGGACCAACTCTTTGACGGCAACTCCCTCTATCATAATTTTCCCTCTCTCACCATTTGAGCTACCTCGTTATTTGCCCGAAGCAATTCGTCATACGATGTCCCGGCGTCCACCCACCAGTCGATTACTTCACAAAGAAGTGTTCCTTCCTTCAGATACCGATTATTCAAATCCGTTACTTCGAGCTCTCCCCGCAACGAGGGTTTCAATTCCCGTATGAAGGAAAATACGCGGCTATCGTAAATATAGATGCCTGTTTGGGCGATGTCGGATTTGGGTTTTTCCGGCTTCTCTTCTATGGATAACACTTTTCCGCGGCTATCCATTTCTATAACCCCGTATTGACGTAACTGGGTATCCCTGTGTACGCCAAACACTATTGCCCCTTGTTTCTGCGCTTCTATACGCTCAACTGCAGGTCGCAAATTATGATGAAATATATTATCTCCGAGAAGCACAACGATCGGTTCATTTTGCGCAAACTCCTCAGCCAGAGCGATCGCCTGTGCGATACCCCCTTTGGGATCCTGCTGTACTGCATAGTAAAATTTTAAACCAAAATCTTCTCCCGCCTTTAACAGATTGGCAAAATGCCCTGCGTGATCAGGCGATGTCGTCAGAAGAATCTCTTTAATCCCCGCTTTTACCATTGCTTCAAGCGGATAATATATCATCGGCTTATGGTATACAGGAAGGAGATGTTTGTTTGTGACGAGCGTCAAAGGACGAAGTCGTGTCGCAAGTCCACCCGCTAATATTACGCCTTTCATGAATGTTGATTGTATAACTTTTTACAAAATACTATACCCCCAGAACCGTCGCCAACAAAACGATGGCGATAGCCCCGATGAGGATATATTCTACCACAATCTTCTCGTGAAGGTCTCCGGCAAGCGCATGATGGATAAGTCCCCAACACACATAGGCAGCTGCAGTTGCTATGCCAACGATAAATTGGATGGATGTATTGGATTGGACATATATAAATGTAGCAATACCGCCAATCAAAATGGCGCCTAATACGAGATAATGCAGTATATGGACACGTTTCATAATAAGCTACCCCGACCCAC
>CAZOTW010000088.1:798-1098 GCA_964582845.1 uncultured Gammaproteobacteria bacterium | reverse complement strand
AAAATGAGCTAGGTTATGACCCGCAACACGTACAACTCGCCGCCGCCGAACAACCCATGCATCCACAAGAAGAACACCCAGAAGCACTCCCGCAAAGACAAAGACGATGTTCCGAGTGAGCGTCGGAATATTCACAAGCGGACGTATGGTTACCCCCTCGAAAGCCCCTGCGATTCCTTGCTTATTTGTTGTCTGTTGCATGGTCCCCGCATTACCGGCAACAGCGACGCTCGGGTTTGCTTTTTGAATCGTCAACGCGTTCTCCGTCAACACCGGGGGCTTCGCCACCGGAGGCGCTAG
>CAZOTW010000088.1:370-743 GCA_964582845.1 uncultured Gammaproteobacteria bacterium | reverse complement strand
CCTCCTAAAACACCGTTGACAACGGCATACCCTACCTCTTTGTAACTGGATTTAAGCAGGTTGTCCCTATGTGAAGGCGAAGCCATCCACGCATCGACCACAACCTGGCTCGTTGAGAAATTCTTTGCAAGATTTTCTCCTGCCACAACATATTTATAGCCTGCACCTGAAATAAAATCCCACGGGGTAGCTCCGGTAGGGCTATTGTGCGCCCAATAGTTTTTGGTAAGCATATCCTGAGCTTTGGCAGCCGCCGCCTGCGACAGAAGTGAGTTAAGGGTCAGAGGAGCAAGTCCCGACGCCTGCCGCTTGGCATTGGTACCTGCCAATAACTGTTCCACATGGATGTCCGTAGCATACCCCAAGACATCCG
>CAZOTW010000088.1:0-324 GCA_964582845.1 uncultured Gammaproteobacteria bacterium | reverse complement strand
ACACCAAAATATACACGAGAAGTGCATCGACATGAAGCACCTTCGAACGATGGTTATTTGTATGACGGGGAATAAACAAATGAACCAAAACTTCCATAAATGGCATACGTACCCATCATACCGATATATCAGGAAAAATTCTAGTCTCACAAAAAAAATACGCTCCAATCGGGTGACACGAGCAAGGACTTATTTCGTTGCGGGTCCTGTCAACTGCGTGTTCCAGCGATGTCCTCGTCCCGCACCAACCGTACGCACTCGTTTATCTCGTCCTCTGATCACACACCTACCTTTTGGGGTGTTTTTGAATAATATGGGAAGCAT
>CAZOTW010000087.1:1731-3719 GCA_964582845.1 uncultured Gammaproteobacteria bacterium | reverse complement strand
CTAATTTGCCCTCGGTCTTAGAGTGTTTTACAATACCCTCATGGGCATAAGTGGCAAAACTATTGCCCAACAAATCCTTGATCGTCTCACGCGTGAGGTACAGCGATTCAAAAAGGAGGGGAAGACACCGACACTTGCCGTGATCCTCGTGGGCGATGACCCAAGCTCGCTTTCGTATATAAAACAGAAGCAAAAGGCAGCTGAGTATATCGGCGCCCGAGTAATATTCGCGCACCTCCCGCAAACGATATCAAAGGAGAAATTAGCCTCAACGATAGCCCACTATAATGATGACCCCTCCGTACATGGCCTTATCGTCCAACGACCCGTCCCCGCGGCACTTGGTGACGTAGGGGAGATACTAAACAGGGTTTCCCCGGCAAAAGACGTTGATGGGTTTATTCCGCACTCTCCTTTTGAAGTCCCCGTTGCACGAGCTGTCCTTACGATCCTTGAGGACGTGTACGCCAGACTTCACGATGTACGCTTGGTCACCCATGATTTTAAATCCTGGCTCAACGCGCAAAAAATCGTTGTCATCGGAAGAGGGGATACCGCAGGCAAGCCCATTGCCAAGACGCTGGCAACGTATGACTGTACGACATCTATCGTCCATTCGCACACGCCTCACCCACGAGAAATCCTTCGAAGTGCCACCGTAATAATTAGTTGTGTGGGGAAATCAAAAATCGTCACAAAGCGCATGATAAAACCCGGCGTCATTTTGATATCTGTGGGACTTTGGCGGGACAGTAAAGGGAAATCACATGGAGATTACGAAGAGGATGACATAAAAAACATTGCCGGATGCTATACGCCTACTCCGGGCGGCGTGGGACCGGTCAATGTGGCATGCCTCATGCAGAATCTCGTTGACGCGGTACGACTGACAATATAATGGGATACCCTCAGGCGGTTTTATTGTGGAGCCACGTCTTTATCTTTTCCCAATTGCCCTGAAGGAAAAGAACCACCACAAGAACGATAATAAATCCCACAAATACGATTTCTTTTGTGGTGAAACCGGCAATCAATTTTTGCGGTTGGATAGGGGTAACCGTGGGAGGAAGAGGCGTTACGCTTGACATAGGAGTACCGGTTGCCTCCGGCGTCACGGAAGTGGTCACTTCAGGTGTGAGAGTCAAGTTCGGGGTAGTCGTTACGGTCGGAGACGGAGTAGGACTTACCGTGGGGGTTGGGCTCGGCGTCGGGGTTGGCGTCACAGTAGCGAGCGGTATAAATTGCATCGTCGGGTTTATAAACTTAAAAAGTATCGGCGTCGGAGTGGGAGTTGGCGTCGGGGTTGGCGTACTCCATGGCCACCAAGCATAAACACGTATCGGAGAAGCAAGGGCAAGAAGAGCAAGGAGTGACAAGATACCTATAAATCTCTTCATTGGGTGGTAGTATAGCACCAGCGGCGTGCCTGTCAAGCGCTATGATATACTTATACGTATATGAAAAATATTTTGCCAGCCATTGTCCTGTTTTTTGTCCTTTCATTTGTCTATACCAAATTCGTCGGTCCCATCCCGTTTTCCGTAACCAGTGTGACGACGACAAAAACCGACACCTTCACCGTCACCGGCGAAGGAAAGGTGACGGCAATACCGGATATTGCCCTCGTCAACGTCGGAGTCCAGGCACAAGGAGCGACGGTTAAACTGGTCCAGGAAGAATTGAATAAGAAAATGAACGCCGTTTCTGATGCCATAAAAAAATTGGGGATTGACGGGAAAGATATACAAACAACAAATTATAATATCAGCCCTATGTATGATTATCGCGTGAACCCCCAACAAATAACCGGCTACCGGGCAAGTAGTAATTTGACGATAAAGGTGCGGGCCCTGGACAAAGCAAATGGTGTGGTCGATGCGGCTACGGCAAACGGTGCAAACCAGGTAGGCGGCATATCGTTTGACGTGGACGATAAAACAAAAGTGGAAAATGACGCGCGGCAAAAGGCTGTGGCTGAGGCGAAACGG
>CAZOTW010000087.1:0-1566 GCA_964582845.1 uncultured Gammaproteobacteria bacterium | reverse complement strand
AAATAACGGTCGATTTGAGTTTAAGCTACGAGATACGATAGTTCGTTACTTGGTTACTTGGTAACATACATATTATATATCAGGTGTGAAGCTACTCCACTTGGAATGTGTAATGCTACCTACACCTAGATTACGATTTCGTAAGTTTATACCCGCGGGTAACGACGGTCACCACCTGGTAGGGGCTCCCTTTCTCCTTGAGTTTAAACCGAAGCCGAGCAACTAATCGATCAATTGCCCAATCGGATACCCCGATATCTTCGTGCTCCGGCCACACCGCCTCAATAATGGCTTCGCGCTCACACAATTCACCCTCATGTGCTTTGAGAAACGTAAAAAGTACGTGTTCTTTTTTCGTAAATTCCTTCCCGTTTGATGAATTCAGCGATAGTTTGCCGACATAATCATCAAAGAGCGGGCTAAAAAGAACCGTCTTTCCGTCGACATCGTGAACCATTCCTGTATTCCATAAATAGCGCGTTAGCTCCCGTTCGCTCGGAGGAACACTCTTTCCCTGTTTAATATGTAGAAGCGTTTCTTTTTCACTTTTCGTTAAACTGTCAAATAATTCTTCGGATTGGAAAATGATTTGCTCATCACGGGAAAGAAAAGAAAACAATGCAAGCGCGTTGTTCATGGGGGTCTTTTCTTCCCGCAAACGAATAATGGCAAGCTGGAGATATTGTACATAGCCGCCGGAAAGGTCCACCAGCGCTTTTCGCGTCGCATCGTCAAGGGAGGTATGGTATTGCCTCTCGAGCGTATCCATAACGATGTTCATGTCGCTCTTGTTTGCAGGCGGCAAATACATGTCGCGGGAAAATATGGTTAAAAACTGTTTTTTAAATATCTCGGGGGACAGATCGTGAAGCGGGCGGTAGCTCGTAAACACATACGAAAGCTTGTGTTTGACGGCATCCCGAAGACCCAATAGATTGCTTAAAAATTCCGGTGTCACGATGTCATAGAGGCGATCAAATCGGATAAGAAAAAGCGACGGATAATACCCCGCTTCAACCAGCGCTTCCAACGATTTCCGGAGACTGTCTATGGTAAAAAACTGGTCCTTGAGTTGTATGCTTTGCACGAAAAGTTTTCGACACTGTCCCTTCACGGATTCAGGAAGATCGGAATGCTGCACGCTGTCAACGACCCGAGTAAGAAGAAGCGTCCAAAACGCGAATATATTCCGTTCGACGAGATCATTGAGGTCTACCTGTACAAATATCTGCTCAACGCCATCTTTTATATACGTCGGAACGATATCGTCGTGATTGAGGAAAAACCGAAGAAAATTACTGATCCCTACTCGCTTCATTCCGACGAGGACAACCGAGTGATGATGTTTGAGATGCATCCCGAGTTCTTCTGCCTCAATTTTGCGAAAACTGGTGGGATATGCCGATTCAATAACCCGTTTCATAGTGGCATTGTAGCGGTTGGCAGCCCAATACTCAAGCCAAGCGATTTGTCAGCTGAATGTCAGCGGCAACAACATGAGAAAAAATCTTATGAGTCTGGTGCGAAACTACACATAGCGCACTCCTACGGCATAAAGTTTTACAA
>CAZOTW010000086.1:0-3741 GCA_964582845.1 uncultured Gammaproteobacteria bacterium | reverse complement strand
TAAAGTTGTAACGAGAGGAAGGCGCGGGGAGGCATGCCGTTTCGAAGCATCGTCATGGCTTTGGCTAAATTAAACCTTATGGAGAGATATCGGTCTGGACCTTGACGATGCGAGAACCACGGCGTGCCGACCAACAGCGCCGTGTAGCTGAGAAGGCAACCCGAGGCATATCCGGCTTGTTCTCATGCCTAAACATCGAGTACAATACACAAAGATGGTGAAGCATGCATCTCATTACAAAGCAACAACACTCTTTTATTATCAGTCCTCGCAAAAGCCGAGGCTTCTCGTGGTGTCCGGATTTCATGGAGACGAAGCGGGGGTTATAGCGCCGCTTACCGATTTCATCACCTCCAACCCAGATCGATTGCCGCCGTTTCTTTTTGTTCCCGTTGCCAGCCCATCGGCTGTGGCACGGGGTATGAGACTCAGTACCCATAACGTTGATATGAACCGGTCATACTTCCCGAATACATCAGTGGAAGAGGCACAAGCTCTCATGCATTTTCTGGAAGGGCGGACATTTGATATGGCATATTCCTTTCATGAGCACCCCGGGGAGACGAGATTTTATCTGTATGATATGGGTAGAGTTGTGGACGGGAAGAAGATGGCGACATTGAACGAGAAAATGGATGCGTTGGGCGTACCGTTGTTTGACGGGATAGACGATGATCAGGATCCGGCGTTGGGACGCAAAATCACTCGTGGTTACGCATCAGAAAGTCCCGATGTTGCCGTCAGGCACGGATTTTTCAACGGATTTCTTTTTACATCTCACACCACGACCCGTCATGTGAATTTGGAGATTCCCGGAGCAGTATCAACAAAGAAAAAAGCCGCCATCGTCGCGGCAATTTTCGATACGCTGGGTTAAGGAAGGTTTACTGGTTTTTACAGACGTTTCTTACATTGGCCACATCATCGCTGAATAATTGAATTGCGTTATCAAAAGATACGATAGCCGCCGCGCAAAAATCATGATATTTGTAGTTTGGGCTTGTGGGATCGTCCCACCCGGGTGCACAGTGGACACCTAAATACCTATCAACGATTGCAGGATCAATTTCGCTTAGGCTGTACGGGCGTTTATTACTGCCCGTACATGCGGGTTTTACGTTCCACACCCCCATATATCGCCAGAAATCTGCGGCAAACACACACATCGATTGTCCCATGGATTTAGAAGTAGGGCTCCCGGATAGGGTTTTGGTCCCGCTATTCAGATTGACGGATAAACCATCAATACATTGATTATAAAGCGGAGCGATCTGGCTATGTGTAATATATGATTCAAAGAGACCCTGGGAATATGAATATGGCCCCTGATCTCCGCTGCCGCTGAGACACGCAGTTGTACGGCAAATTAACTCATTGGGGTCTCCGGTGTCAGTCGTTTCATTGCCCGGACCGTGATAATTCATCCCGCTGGTCTCTTTGGCAAGGACGCCAACGAGTATTTCTGCGGGTATGCAGGTACGTTTACTCACTTCAAGTGCTAAAAGAATCACTCCGTCTGTAATGGTTGAGGATCCATTCACAGCTTCCGTGTGCGCATTGTTGCTGTCAGCGACTTTACAACTAGTTTGATCAGAGGTAGGCGTCGTCGACGGCGTGGGCGTCGGCGTACCGCAGATAGGGACACACTCGGTCTGAAGCGAAGTAGGCAAAAGGGAATTGCAAAGCTGGCAGTATGAGGTCATAACGTTGGCGCCTACATACGTATGTGTTTCATTGGTGATATCGCCACCGTTAAACGTATTGTCAACGGCGCCGTGGGGTTTTGGGGCAGTAAGCGGTATAGCGGCAGGCATCCGTGCCTGGATAAATCCCGCCTGCATGGAGTTATCGGTTGTTTCACCTAGGACGTTACTTGCCAGAAGGCTGCTTCCCGTTGCCGTCGCGATGGTTTTCCCATACGGCCTGCCGTCGATAATTGTATTTGCGTCGCACCCGCCGGATTGGCACTCGATGTTGCCGAAATAGTTGGCTTTTTTCCAAGGCACGAGGACGGTGGTAGACGACGCTGTACCGTTTACGAGCGATGCAATAACAGATTGTATGACTTTGGAAACGATAACAATTAAATCAAATGTATTTTCTCCGGTTGCCCCTTCTGTTTGGGTTTTTACCACCGAAGCGGGGATTTGAGCCGCACACCCACCATTTTGTAATGGATCTATCTCGATACTGGGTTGTCGATAATCCTGGTTATCCCGTTTCCCCAATGCCATGATGGTGGCGTAGAAGTTCGAGTATTGGTCAAGCCAGGAGATACCCTCGACGGTATTTGTTTTAATAATATCGGAGCTTGTCTCCTGCTTTTGGAGTTTCCCCTCGGTATCATAAAGGCATCTAGTAGAGGCTGTACTGATGGTCTGTGGAAATTTTTTCGGGTCGTTATCGCGTGTTTCCCGTTGAATAGAAAGAGGAGTTAATGCCGGTGCCGCTTCTTTTGTCCACAGTCCCGGGAAATTGAGATTTGGCACTTTGTAGTTTGGATCGGCTTTTAAATAATCAAGCAGCGACGGGAAACTATGAGTGATCGTGCAGAGTATATCTTTGCCGTCACAACTCCAGCTTTGCGGTTGTTGGATGGGTTTATCGGCGATATCATAGGCTACTTTGCATGCTTTTGGCTCAAATCCAAATCCGCCGCAGACATCGGTATCGACTTTCCACATAGCGGGTTGGTGCGAAGGGACGGTAAAATCAATGCCTTCGTATAATGCGCACAACCCTTGATCTTTGCAGTAAATATATACTTCGAATTTTCCTGCCCCATCGATGTTTTGGATCGCGATAACGTTTTTTCGCTGACCATTGCAGGTAGCCTCTCCTTGGAAAATGAGTTGGAATGTATTGGTAAACGATCCGGGAGCGTGTGCGCTTGAACACGTTTTTGCATTAGGATTTAATGGTGTTTCGTTTGTGTATTGGTACCCTTGGTTGCCGCCGCTATAGCTAATAGGCACCCCGCATGTCATGGACTGTTTTCCCACGGGTCCTCCCGGTTGACCACCCTCATGAAAAACGCGCTGAAAGGCAGGAATCGTCGTGCCGGTGCATATTTCGCGATTTGCAAAGGTCGTATCTTCCACCATGCCGATGGTGTCGCCGTCAACATGATAGAGGACATGTCTATTGCTACTTGCCAGGCCGTTTCCCGTCACAAGCATGGGGTACACTTCATTCCCGATTTTCACTCCCTCAACGTGGTTCCATACCACGCCGGGGTATGACCCATCGCGGACAAATACCGAGGATTGCGTGGGATTTTGGGCACAGGAATCGTCTTTGAGGCACTTTGACGGAGCGATATAATCGGTAATGACGTTACTCGCAGTACACGAAATTGGGGTTGCGATGGAATAGTTGGTGCCGGAGCCTTGGTCAACCGGACACAGGGATAAATCTACCGCAAACGTAGGTTGGGTAAGATTGAAGAACGATAAGAAAATTATTACCAGCAAAATTCGTTTGGCGAAGTACTTCATACACATGTGAGAAACGCATATTCATCATACCAAATTGACAAATGGTTCACCAGGCTCGTACAATTGGGGGAACGGGTTATTAGAGAGCTTAGAGGAGCTTAGAGGCTTAGGAAAGCGAGGAGCTTCGTTGCATTATGAAAATACAAGGGCAAAAAATTCGGAAAGCAGTTATACCCGCGGCGGGTCCCGGTAGTACGCTCGCCGTTCCCGAAGCTTACAGCTTCGCGTCACGGTGTCGCGACTA
>CAZOTW010000085.1:0-3787 GCA_964582845.1 uncultured Gammaproteobacteria bacterium | reverse complement strand
TCAAAGGCGGCACCGTCGTAAAGCAATTTATCGGGGTACAGAGTAAAGAAACGCTTCTGGGAGAGCTTAACAAATTAATAAACTAATCTACAAATAAGCAAATCTACAAATATACAAATAAATCAGCAAATGAGGGAATAATAAAATAATTCAATAATTTGCAGATTTGTCATTTGCAGATTTGCAGATTTAATTGTATGTACGACGTTATTATCCTCGGATCAGGGCCAGCTGGTATGACTGCGGCCATCTATTGTCAGCGATTTGGGTTAAAAACGGTTCTTGTGGCTGGTCACACATGGGGCGGACAGCTACAGCTGACGACCGATGTGGAAAATTGGCCGGGCACAAGAAAAATTTTAGGCCCCCAGCTCATGAAAAACATGCGCGATCATGTCGCGGATTTAGGCGTTGAAATTGTTGAACAAATTGCTATTCAACTGAACGTGACCAAGAGACCGTTTGAAGTGACAATTGAAGACAAAACGCTGCAGGGTAAATCCATCATTATCGCAACCGGCGAATCCACAAAATGGCTCGGCGTACCAAGCGAAGACAAACTCCGTGGTCGCGGCATATCTTCATGCGCTCCGTGCGATGCATTTTTCTTTAAAGGGAAGCCGGTGGCAGTCGTTGGTGGGGGAGATAGTGCGATGGAGGAAACGCAGGTCATTGCCAAGGTTGCCTCAGACGTCGTCCTCATCCATCGACGGAGCGAGTTTCGTGCGCAGAAAGCGATGATTGATAAGGTGACTGCGATGAAGAATGTGCGATTTTTGTATAACACTGTCATTGTTGATGTTCTGGGTGATCAGTCGGTAACCGGGTTACTGTTGAAAACAGAGACAATTTCTCCAAAGCAAAACGTTAAAGATTTTACGGTATTGGTAAAGGCATTTGGTGGAGTTAAAAAGAGCGCGAATACCTGGGAGTTGCCAAGGCAGGGTGTATTTGTGGCTATCGGACACGTTCCGAATACGAGTGTATTCACGGGGTTAGATGTAGATAGCCACGGATACGTCAAGCGATACGAAGAGAAAGATGAAAAAGGAATGCTTATGTACGCGACCAAAACCAACGTTGCCGGTATCTTTACCGCAGGAGACGTCCACGATACACGATACAAACAAGCCGTGACGGCTGCGGGATTTGGCTGTATGGCGGCATTAGATGTCCAGAGATGGCTATCAGAAGCAGGTTCATAGAACATGAGTCTATATAACCTATGAGAAAGTAGCCTATCCCGTACTCGCGCCCCTCGGGAGTGCGAGGCTGTAAGCCTCCAGACCGAGGTAAGCGTAGTACTGGGATGGCCGCCTTAGATGTACAACGATGGTTATCGGAACAGACCTAGCGCGTCCCGTATACGCGCTCTTGCGACGCGAGGACGTAGACCTCGGGAGCAAGTAAGCGTTATACTGGGACCGCCTTAGATGTGCAGCGATGGTTATCGGAACAGATCTAAAGGGATAATATGCCCATATCAGCTACTTCACTCCCACAACCCCAAAAATATACAGCAACTGTCGAGAAGAAAGAACAGTTGACGAGTAGAGTATGGTTTGTGACATTTGCCCTCAAAGATCCACCGAGCATTACGTTTCTTGCAGGACAAACGATCGTTCTTCTCATTACCCCAGACGTCACCCGCTCGATGTCGATAGCGTCACCTCCCAGTGACGCCCAACACATTCTCATGTGCCACGACGTGAGCCCTAATGGACAGGGGTCGCAGTGGACGATGCGCTTAAACGTGGGCGATACGGTCCAATTTATGGCGCCGCTTGGGATTTTCGTTTTGGATAAAGAGAGCCACCGCAAAAAAATATTGGCTGCAACAGGAACGGGAATTGCGCCGTTTCGATCCATGCTCTATGACTATCTGGAACACGGCGGGACCGATGATATAACGCTGTATTGGGGGATGCGGTATGAAGAAGATCTTTTCTGGGTTTCTGAAATGACGGCGCTTTCGGCAAAATATCCTAACTTCCGGTTCATTATTTCGCTCTCTCAACCCCCTGATACCTGGCAGGGGAAACGGGGACACGTGACTGAGCATATCATGCAAGAGGAGCAAAACCTTCCCGGAACCGATTTTTACCTTTGCGGCAACCAGAATATGATCAAAGATGTGGAAAATCAGTTGATTGCCAAAGGTGTGCCAAAAGGACAGATATGTAAAGAGCTATATTTTTAATGAAAACTTTTGCGCATCCTTCCTTTTCTTCTTGACCCCTTAAGGTTGCAAAAAAGGGAAAAATGACTATACTACGCTCACTTGTATGAGTACAACTAGCCCATTTGCCAACGCGATGGCGCAATTGCAGAAAGCCGCAAGACATGCCCATCGTTCCCTTCGGCTTCGCTCGGGGCGGGCGTCGTCCGTCGACAAAACAGAACGACTCGATCAGCTGGTTGAAATTCTTAAGATACCGCAAAGGATTATTAACGTCAGTATTCCCGTTGCGATGGATGATGGGAGCGTCCGAATATTTCAGGGATATCGCGTGCAATACAATAATTTCCTGGGTCCGTATAAGGGTGGCATCCGATATCACCCCGAAGTGAGCATGGATGAAGTCAAGGCCCTTGCATTTTGGATGACGATGAAGTGCGCTGTCGCCGATTTACCGTTTGGCGGTGGGAAGGGCGGCGTCATCGTTGATCCAAAATCATTATCTCCAGGTGAACTTGAACGATTAAGCCGCGGGTATACCAGGGTAATTGCGGATTGCATCGGCCCGGATAACGATGTGCCGGCGCCTGACGTGAACACCAATGGAATTATCATGGGGTGGATGGTGGATGAGTACATTAAGGGGATAAGCGATAAGAGAAAAGAGATAAGTAAGAAAGAAAAAGAAAAACTTCGAGCTACTTTTACAGGTAAATTACTTACTGATGGTGGATCAGAGGGGAGGGAAGAGGCGACGGGGAGAGGAGGGCTCTATGTTTTACAGGCGGTACTTGAAAAATTAAATCCTAAATCCAAAATCCTAAATTCAAAACAATTTCAAAAATCAAAAATTAAAAAATCAAAACGTTTAGAATTTGGAGCTTTGAATTTAGAGTTTCCGCGACAGTATACAGTCGCGGTGCAGGGATTTGGCAACGTGGGCTACAATGTGGCGAAATTCTTGCATGAGGCTGGATTTACCGTCGTTGCGGTATCCGACAGCAAAGGCGGTATATATGTACCGACCGGATTAGATCCTGCACAAGCTTTAGAGCGCAAGAAAAAGACTGGTTCACTGTCGGATTGTGATTGCAGCGGTGAGGCGTGCAGAGGCAAAAAATGCAAGCATATTACAAATGATGCACTTTTGACTCTTCCCGTCGATATCCTCGTCCCTTCGGCTTTAGAAAACGTCATCACTGGGGCAAACGCCTCAAAGATAAAAGCGTGTGTGGTGCTGGAAATGGCAAATGGCCCGACGACTCCTGAGGCAGATACCATATTATATAAGCGCGGTATTGTCGTAATTCCGGATATTTTAAGTAACAGTGGCGGCGTCACCGTCTCCTGTTTTGAGTGGGAACAGAATCTGAAAGGCGAGCATTGGATGAAGGAAGAGGTAAACAAAAAACTTCAGAAAAAAATGGAAGATGCGACGGATGCTATCTGGAATATGCAGAAGAAATTAAACACGAATCTTCGCACCGCCGCATTTGTGGTGGCACTTAAACGAATTATCCACGTCATGAAGTAATGTCTAATTTTGTACACACATGTCAATACCAAGTAGAAATGTCCGCTTTTTCGCAAAGTAGAAATGTCCTCTTT
>CAZOTW010000084.1:0-4189 GCA_964582845.1 uncultured Gammaproteobacteria bacterium | reverse complement strand
ACATAATCACATAATGTAAGTTAACATGTTACCATGTTGTTACTATTGAATGTAGGAAACGATGGCTCTGGCACGCTTACGCGAAAGAGGTAAATCCCCCGAATCAAGACCTATAATACTTGACCCCTCCGCGTATTTCTGATATAATATATGTTCTATTTTCACAACTATAAGATAATGGAAACAAAAACAAGGCACCTTGCTTCTCAAAGTATACAACCAGCACACCAATTGTTATGCAAGAAACAGAAGAAAATCTTACCGGCATCCACAAAGCTGATATCCCAGAAATTTACGGCTCAATTCCGCAATATCACATGCAAGAAGGCATGCGCATTGTTATTGCGTCGTTCTTAACAAGCAAAGGTGTCGGGAGCTTTGAAGAGCTTAAACGACAACCATATTTTAGCCCCTCTCCATCCTCGGAAGATTCCTTCGAGCAATTCGCATCAGAGACGCTCGTATTCTTCGGCCACTGGGTAGGTCTCCAATATCTTCATGGAGCTCGCAACGCGGACTTTCAACCGTACTCAAGCGAAGCATATAGCGATCTCATGCAAAAATCCGGAATCCGAAGAGTCTTGGAAATTGGCCCCGGATTCAATCCTCTCCTCCCATATTACCGGAGTTTATTGGGAAAAAACGCTTTTCTTTCTTGGATTGGCCCTCATGGTCCTGGCAATTTTCCCGGAATAACGGGGCATTTCCCTGATGACATGCCATACGAATCGTATGATCTGATCATTAGCAAAGGAGTATTTTGTACCGGCGGGATGGCAAGCGATACTCCTGCCATCATACCCATCATGGGTTTAGATGATTTTTTGTCACGCAGAAATCCATTCTCCCTGAGTGTTTCTTCTGCACTTATGCATACCAGCATAAATCTTGGTTCATTAACTTCCCTGAATTATTTTGCGGATCTTTTCAATAATCCCTGTCATTTAGCCATGCTCCCTATGGTTCCGGATGTAGATGGTATATGGTCCGACCTCGTCATGACTTCCCCGCATTTTCATAAGCTCCAATCCCACGCTCCCAAACCGAAGTAAATCAGGAAAGAATTTTTGCGATGGTGTCAACGTCGTTTTTGATTTGGGCGGCAAGTTTTTGAGCGGTATCAAATTTCGTTACCGGGCGAATATACTTCACTGTCTCAACCGTTATATCCCCTTCCGTATCGCCCGCAAGGCTATCGTGAGCATCGAGAAGAAAAACTTCCAAGCTTTTTTCGTTTTCGGCAAATGTGGGGATCGGACCGAAATGCAATGCTCCGCGATATCGCCTGCCTCCTATTGTCACCTTTACGGCATAAATGCCATCCGCCAAGTCAAATCCTTCGGGGATAGCTAAATTGATCGTCGGAAATCCCATCGATGTTCCTCGGCCCTTTCCACGTATGTGTCTGCTTTGGAATTTCATTTCGAAGGTTCTTTTGCAGGCGTAAGCGTTCGTCTTTTTGCGCGCCCCCAGCGCTTCCAGTTGGGATTTACCTTCCCAAGATACAGAAGATCATCGAAGATATCATAAAGGAAATGTATCACCATCGCTCCAAACAACACCACGCCAAATTTCCAGCCATACATATAAGAAAACGCACACAGGCTCACAAGAACCGCTATGGTGTAATAATTATGGAACGAGAGATTGGTATTGTTTTTATGATTATTTTCTAAAAAGGTCAGGAGTACCCGCCATTGCCTCCCTTTTAGAAACGTAAACATGACTTTGGTATACGGATCTTTCTTCCCATAGGTAAAGAAATAGATGAAATGATCTATGTCGGGTATGAGACTGCCAAATATCGCGGTTGTTACGATCCATTTCCCTGTAAATCCTCTCCAAATGTCACCAAGTATGTATATCCACACTAGCCCCCACAGTACATGAACCAAATCATGTTTGACGTGCCATACCACTGCGCCCAATCCCTTTATGCGAATAATACTCTTGCGCATATACTATATATGTATCATAAAAGAATTTCATCCGCCAATCAACTCGAAGCTATCTCATATATCGTCACTCTGGCTTGTCCAGAGTCTCTTCATAAAAACAAAAACGGATTCTGGACGCGCTCTCGCGAATCGCTTGCCAGAATGACGTCCCCAATATATTAGATATATTCTAAATACCTAATTTACCCCGCTTAGCGGGGGTTGACAACCCCGCATGCACCTTCCATAGTTATATATGTGATATGAAACGGAGAAGTATCGGTCTTTCATTTGTATATGCTACGAGTATTTTTCTTTTCGCCCTTACTGCTATCCTTCTTCTTTCCCTCTTTACTCCCAAAGTGAAATTATCCCGGGAGCCACTGGCTGATCCTGCCTCACTCTCCCAACTTATCGCAGGGAAAACGCTCCCCAAACCAGGCCAAGACGATCATGCAGAATTTCATGGACTCACCGTAACGCCACCCCAGCTTGCCGAACTGGAACGGGTGAATCGAGTTCTGGGGACCACGTCGCCTACTGACAAACGGATAGAAGTCAATCTCGCGGCCCAACGGGTCTACGCATTTGATGGTAATCGGATGGTGTATAGTTTTCTCGTTTCGACAGGCAAATGGGCCCCTACGCCCACGGGGGAATTTCGGATTTGGGCGAAAGTCAGAAGCCAGCTCATGTCCGGCGGCAATATACATGACGAAACGTACTACTATCTCCCCAATGTCCCGTATGTCATGTTTTTTGCCAACGATGAAGTCGCCAAATCACGAGGTTTCAGTCTCCACGGCACGTACTGGCACCACAATTTCGGCCACCCCATGAGCCACGGGTGCATCAACATGCGGATAAGCGACGCGCAGCTTCTCTACAACTGGGCGGATCCGCCAGTCACCAACCCGCAGGCCTGGTCTACTCTTGCTGATATAAATCACCCGGGCACAAGGGTCATTATTTACGGGGAAACACCGGAAGAGTGAGAAGCTTAGAGGGCTTAGAGGCTTAGATGCTTAGAGATGCTTAGAGGGTTAGAAGCTTAGATGCTTAGTATATACATTTTGTACTTCTAAGCTACTAGAAGCTATCTCATATATCGTCACTCTGGCTTGTCCAGAGTCTCTTCATAAAAACAAAGAACGGATTCTGGACGCGCTCTACGAATCGCTTGCCAGAATGACGTCTCTAATATAATTATGAGATATATTCTAAGTAACTAAGCTTCTAAGCTCTCTAAGCCTCTAGCTTGCTAAGCCTCTCTTCATAAATTGAGGCTCTTGAGATATGTGCGGAAGTCACCATTGAGGTCTTTGTGGGTCAGGGCAAACTCTACAACAGTTTTTAGGTATTCCAATTTGTTACCCGTATCATAATATTTCGCATCAGCTACTTCGCACGCATAGACCGGACGCGTTTTCATAAGTTCTTTAATCGCATCAGTGAGCCATATCTCATCACCTCTCCCGGGTTTGACGTTCTCAAGAAACGGAAAAATATCCGGCGTGAGTATGTAGCACCCGTGAGCCGCCAAGTTCGAGGATGTTTCATCGACCGTGGGTTTTTCCAGAAGCTTCTTTATTTGCCAAATATTTTTCTCCACGTTGGTCGCCTCTACTATGCCATAGCGCGAAACGTCTTCCTTGGGCACCCGCACCGCCGAAATGACCGGGTCACCGTATTTTTCAAATACCTCGATGCACTGGCGGGCGCGGGGCGGATGGGCATAGATGAATTCATCCCCCCAAATCGCCACAAAGGGTTCATCGCCCACGATCGATTTTGCGCAAAGGACCGGTGTGCCGTTGCCGTAGGGTCCTTTTTGACGGATATAGATAAAGTTCGCGAGGGAAGCGGTCCGTTTCACCTCCTGCAACAGATCGTGTTTTTGTTGCTGTTCCAGAAGCTTGACAAGCTCGAAAGGGTAATCAAAATGATCCTCGATCGCTCGTTTGTGCCAACCGGTCACGATGACGATATCGGTAATACCGGAAGCCACGAGCTCCTCAACGACATACTGAATCACCGGCTTGTCGACAATCGGGAGCATTTCCTTCGGCATGGCCTTCGTCTGCGGAAGAAACCGCGTCCCAAAGCCAGCGGCGGGAATGACGGCCTTGCGAATTCGAGTGGATCGGACTTTCATAACCAACACGCCTCCCAACGGTGAAAGCGAAGCGCAGTCCCGTAGTCGCGACACCGTGACGCGAAGCTGTAAGCTTCGGGAACGGCGAGCGTACTAC
>CAZOTW010000083.1:0-4350 GCA_964582845.1 uncultured Gammaproteobacteria bacterium | reverse complement strand
CTCATAATTACGAGAGTTACGTCATTCTGGCAAGCCGAAGGCGCGTCCAGAATCCAAAACAGGATGTACGGACTCTGGACAAGCCAGAGTGACGATATATGAGATAGGTTCTAGAGACAACTGAGAAACAGTGAGGTTTCTATGATAAAGGTAACGGCGCAAGCACCGGCCAACATCGCATTTATAAAATACTGGGGAAAGAAGGATGAAGCACTCCGTCTTCCATTAAATTCATCAATTTCTATGAATTTAAGCGGGGCGTATACGATGACTACCGTCGAATTTTCTCCTTCGCTTGTCAAAGATAGCGTCACGCTTGTGGATGGAGTTTTTTCCGAACAAGAAGAAACTCGTGTGATCGAGAGTCTTAATAGAATTCGAGCCAAGGCACACGTAAATAATTACGCCAAAGTAGTTACCAAAAATACGTTTCCCAAAGGCGCCGGGATGGCCGCTTCGGCTTCGGGATTTGCTGCATTGACTGTCGCAGGCTTTACCAGCCTGGGCGTGAACATGCCCGAGAGAGAGGTAACAATATTTGCCAGAATGGGATCAGGATCTGCCTGCCGGAGTATTCCAGATGGCTTTGTTATGTGGGAAAAAGGTAGGGTATCCGACGATTCCTATGCGTATTCACTGCATCCACATACGTATTGGGATGTGCGCGACGTTTTAGTGATCGTTGATTCGCATATGAAGAAAGTATCAACGACAGAAGGCATGGAACATGTATCTACGAGCCCGTTACTTTCTGTTCGGCTCGCATCTCTTCCGAAGCGAATTTCAAAAACACGTGATGCGTTACAAAGAAAAGATTTTCCTCTGCTTGGGCGTCTGATTGAAGAAGACTGTCTTGATATGCACAGGGTTATGCAGTCGCAGGATCCGCCGCTTTTGTATTGGAATGACGAAACTGTCAGGCTCATGGATGCGGTTGGCACGTGGAGGAGATCTGGATTGCCGGTATACTTTACCATTGACGCCGGGCCAAATGTTCATCTGATCTGCGAGGGAAAAGACGAAAAGAGGGTTTGTGATGCGGTCAAAGGGCTTTCGGGTGTACAATCGGTTTTAACAAATACGGTAGCGGAGGGTGCGCGGATTGTCAATACGCACCTTTTCTAAATATCAACATGGCAACATGTTACCATGATAATAAATTATGAATAGACAGAATATCGTGCCAAAACATGTCGCCATCATCATGGATGGAAACAGACGATGGGCAAAAGAGCGAAAAATGCCGGTATTGGAAGGGCATCGAAAAGTAGCAAATAATATATTGGAGCCCCTGATCGAACATGCGGCCAAGGTCGGGATACAGTATTTGACCCTGTGGGCATGGTCGACAGAAAACTGGAAACGAGATAGCCGGGAGGTATCCGGAATTATGAAGATTCTCCGTTTGGGGTTTAAAAAATTCGGTATGCGGATGCACAAAAAAGGGATACGGATACGCGTTATCGGCGATATATCGCAATTCGAAAAAGATATCCGTACATCGATCGAAGAGCTTGTTACATTAACGCGAAATAATACGAAAATTACCGTGATTTTTGCCCTGAACTACGGCGGGAGAGATGAGATGATACGAGCGATGAATACATTGTACAAAAAGGCAAAAGGCAAAAGGCAAAAGGCAAATGTTACTGAAGAGGAGTTTGAATCCTATCTTGATACTCGGGGCATTCCGGATCCGGAGCTCATCATCCGTACAGGAGGTGAGCAGCGCTTAAGCGGATTTTTGCTCTGGCAGAGTGAGTATAGCGAACTCTATTTTGCCCCATGGTATATGCCGGAGTTTACGCCTGGTCGGCTCGATGACGCCCTTGCCGACTTCCAGACACGCAAACGGAGATTTGGGGGATAAGGAAATTTACTGAAAAACATTCGTAATTGCGTCAAGCCCGAACATTCTTCCGATGATCTGTGTGAGCCAAAACGCGACGAAGATGAGAAGAAATCCAACGATTGCATTGGTGATACGCTGTTTTCCTTGATCCAGTTTTTTGGTATCACCGCCGCTGGTGAGAAAATCAAAGCCACCAGCGATAAGCATAAGCAGGAGCCCGATGCCGGCGAAAATAAAAACAAACTGAACCAATCGGCTTACGATTCTCCCAATGGTAAGAGTTCCTTTGAAGGCTTGTTCGAGCCCTGATGGGCCCGGGTTAGAGCCAATGATGTCGTTAAGTTTAACATTCTGTGCAAGTAGATTATGCATAAATGATGGGTTTTTCCCTTTTTATAGAAATATCCCTAAGATGTCTACACCAATTAATCGTAATAGAAAGACAGAAAAGATAATAAGAAGAAGTCCTGCGACAGCGGACGTGATCAGTTCTTTACCGGCATTGAGTCGCTCTGGATTTCCTGCGCTTAAGAGAATTTGAAATCCACCAAACAATATAAGAAGGAACGCTAAGCCGCCCGCTATTCCGATGCCGAGATCAAATACTTTTTTGAATAAATCACTCGGTGTTACAGGGATGCACCCAATAGCTGTCCAGACGCCTGATCTTCCCGCGCACTCATTACACTTAGCCATCTCCGCCCCTGCATAATTGCACACATTGGTAAGCTCGTTTTGGATTGTTTCCGCATGACACCATGCATAGCCAGTAAGGTCTACTTTAGAATACAATCCGCCGGGGCAGTCGGTGGTACACTCAGGGTATCCCGAGTTGAGGATATAGTAAGGTGCATGACAGACGTCACCCTCTTTGAGCTGTGCATAAACACCTGGCGCAAGCATCGCAAAAAAAGCGACCACCACAACTATTTTGCCGATCATAGCTTTATATTTCACGTTACTAGTGTATCAAAGCTATATGTGAAAATAAAGAACGGTGAGCTTTTCCATGGTAAAATGGAGTAACATGAAACGCTTTGTTCTCTTTATGGTGTTAATCGGTATCGTTATATTCATGCCACCCCATGCGTACGCACAGGAATGTGATGCAGCAAATATTCAACAAATGAACTTAGAAGCGCTTGCTCGTTTAGGGAGCAAGTGCAATGAGGCACTGTCGCAAATGGAAGCAGCAGTACAGCCGCACAGAGATGAATTGGATCGTATGAATAAAGCAATTGTGGCGTTTCAGGCGCGAATAAAAGTTATTGAAGCAGACGTCACGAAAAAGACCGCAGAAATAGCCGAAAGGGGAAAAGAATTGGAAGGTTCTTTCGTATTAGCGGGTAACCGTATCCGGCAGTTTTATATCCGGACCTATGAAACGAATGCTATGTATTTATTGCTCTCTTCAACGAATATCGGTTCAGTATTACGGGCGGCCGGATATCAACAGGCAGCAGTCAATGAAGATAAAAAAATAATCACACGGACGGCGCTAGCGGTAAAAGATCTTGAGGATCGGAAAAAAGCATTAGAAAATGAACAAGTATCGCTGGCAAACCTCAAAGCAGATACGGATCGTCGTGCGCAGTCTGTACAGAAACTGGTCGACGAAGCGGATGCGTATGAGACGAAGCTTCGGGGAGTGATTTCGGCGATAACAGCTGCCCAACAAGCTATATTAACAGCAAGGGGAGGAACGTTCACAACAAGTGTAGGCGATGTACCATTGGCTGATGATCCAAATGCCTCTCCCAACTATAATCCGGGTTTTTCTCCGGCTTTTGCCGGGTTTTCGTTTGGCGCGTATACACATAAAAAGGGCATGAGCCAATACGGGGCCAAAGGGAGGGCGGAGCGGGACCAAACCGCCAATCAAATATTACAGGCATATTATGGTAAAACACCCGTTAGTAAAGATACCGGGGGAGATATTAGTGTTTCTGGTTTTGGGTCCATGAACTTTGAGGACCGATATCTTATGGGTATAGCGGAAATGCCGTCGAGTTTTCCCCGCGAGGCTCTTCGGGCGCAGGCAATCGCAGCCAGAAGTTACGCATACCGGTACAAAACACAGGGTCAAACGATTTGTACCACGCAATCATGTCAGGTGTTTTCCAGTTCCAAAGCAGATAATCCTCCCGGCGAATGGCGTCAAGCCGTGATTGACACAAGAGGTCAAGTCATTGAAGATGTCGTGACGTATTATTCTTCGACAACCGGCGGATATCTGCTTACCATGGGATGGGATACGACTGATGGTCAAGGCGGACCAGGGTTTGCCGGGCGCGCATGGGAAAGCATTGCGGGGTCTCCATGGTTTTATAAAGGGTGGTACACGGCTGATTATTACAATAACTCGGCCAAATGCGGACGGTCTCATCCGTGGCTTACCCAGGAAGAGTTTGTTGATATACTGAACGCGTGGCGTGTGCTTAATGGAGGCGGAGATGTTTCCCGTGTTTTGCCGACAACATTGAATAGTTGTCCAATCT
>CAZOTW010000082.1:0-4380 GCA_964582845.1 uncultured Gammaproteobacteria bacterium | reverse complement strand
CATTTATTTTGGAAGGGGGACGCGAAACCAAAAAAAATAGACGACGTGGAATTTACGATCGGTAGAGAAGAACAGATACTGTTCTTTTTCGTTTTTTGTTTCGGCGAATCGGAGCAGTTTCTATTTCCTATTGACAAAAACGATGATGGCGTGTCTTTGGCGAAGAATTACCCAGACTGGGCCCCTCTTACCACAGAACAAATAGAACTCATGCGAAATTGTATTGGGGCGCTTGAATTTCTTGTGCAGTACATTAGAGAGAGATGTCGGTTTAAAAGCATAACGGATGATGACGTACTAGGGTTTATCCCCACCGATGAAGGATAAAGTATCTCATTTCCACCTCGGGAGTGGAATAGCTATGCCACCTTGGGAGGAAATAGCGCAGGTCCTTCTTTTATTTCAGCTCGTCACGCAGTAGCTGCGGGAACTGCATGTGAACGTGAAGGATAAGTTCTCCGAACAGCGAATTTGCCCATGAGAACCAATGGCGGGTAAAGTGGTGCGGGTCGTCCACGTGCACGCTTTCGTGCATAAAAAACGTCCCCGCATGTGTCTTTTTGAGCATCGAAAGACAGGATGTAATTTCCTCTGGGCTCGTTGAGGTCATCGCCTGCATGATCGTGGCCATGGGCCAAAATTTATCGCACACCCCCACGTGCGGCGAGCTTATGCCACAGGCGATTTTCCCGTGAGTATAGAATGAGTTCCATTCGCTGAGGGCTAATTTTCTGGTGTTTTGGTATATCGGATCTTCCGCTGTTACGTACCCCAGGTACGGCAAGCTTAGGAGACTTGGTACATTGGGGTCATCCATCACGCAGGCGGATCCAAAACCATCGACTTCATAGGCGTAGATGTCGCCAAATTTTTTGTGAGAAATGACACCAAAGTGTTTTATTCCCTCATCGATCTGATGAACAATCGTGGTTGCCAGTTTTGCCATGTCAAACTCCGATAGTTTGTCCAAAAGTGCTGCTATTTTCCGAAGATATACGACGGCCATGGCGTTAGCGGGAATCAGGTACGGAAACACCGTCTCATCATCCGAAGGCCTAAAAACGCTTCTGACCAACCCGCAGTGTTTGCCGGGGTACCCGTAGCCACTGAGGCGTATCGCCGGGTGGAGGTGTCCGGACTTTGTGCGGAAAGAAAAAAGAAGTTCAAGATTTTCCTTGTTGAGCGTATTTTGCTCGAGGTGGATAACCTGAAGCGCCTGGTTGACGGCGTTTCGCCAGCTGTCCCCAAAAGGCGCTAAGTCGCCGGTTTTCCCGAAATACCCCGTGGAGAGGCGGAAAAACGAGCACAAACTATCCAGTTCGTATTTCCGTTCCCAGGTTTCGAAATTACGTTCAAATGCGTTGGCGTACGGGTCAGCTTCGATGCATTTGGCTTGCCGGTTGATAAGACCGATAAAAAGATTTTTAAGTTCCGGGTCGTCATGTATAAATGGCAAATACGGCCAGAGTTGGTTTGTACTATCCCGAATCCACATAGCCGGGATATCGCCCGTGACCACGAACGCGTCGGGATTGGCCCCACCTTCGTCTTCATGGAAATAGACCGTGGTATCCAGAGCATTGGGGAAACACTGGGAGAACATTTTTCGTATGTCAGGGTCGGCGATATCCGGTCCCACCCGCTCAATCACCCGCTCTATTGCCTCGCTTTTAAACAGTCGTTCGTCCGGGTGCGGCCGCTCGTGGAGATGGGAAAAATCGTGAATTTTATCTGTTCTCCGGTACGCCATACTATATATGAGTATACGACGTTTAGGAAAAAAGTGAGAAACACGAAGACAGTTACACTCCTTTTGTACGTGGGGAGTATAATACAGCTGTTATGAATAACCTTGAAAGTGCACCAGGGGAAGGGCCTAGGGATGTACGCGAGCCTATCCTAAAGAGGCTTAAAGACTGGCTACGTACGCGGGCAGAGCACCGTCGTGAAGAGGCTGCCAATAGATGGTATGAGCGATATGTTCGTACCACACCTCCTTCCGATCCCTTCGAACACACAGATCCAGATCCTGATGATCCTGCATATAACCAACGATGCACCCCGGTAGGGAGAGTGGTAGACGCGAATAAAAAGTAGATAAAATTTCCTTTTCTACCAGTTATGGTTTGACCGCCTGAACTATTGAGCTTCGTTCAAACCCCTCTGCTGTAAATACGCTGAGGACAAAGCCGTTCTGCTTAAGTTCTTCACCCGATGATTCCTTGGGGTTTCGTACCTCTTTCTTACGTAATAACAAAACCGCTCCAACAATTAATCGCGCCAATTCTCCCCGTGGCGACAATCTATAATCTGAAGTCTCTATTCGCGTTTCCCACTGAGGTTGATAATATCGTCCACCTGCTTTAAGCAGTACGTCAACGGTTTGATAAAAAATACGTTGTTGAGTGTTGGTAAGATAATGGCTAAACCCGTTGGAAACGATTACGTCAAACGATTTTGGAGCAAATCCTAGCTGTGCTCCGTCCATCACCATAAAGAACATTTCACCGATTCCGTCATTTTTGCTGTTTACTCGTAGATGATCATAATGGGCTTTTGCGCCACTGAGCATTTCAGGTGAAATATCTACTGCAGTCACGGTGTCGGCATATTGCGAAAGTATAATACCGCACATACCATTTCCTGAACCTACATCTAATCCACGAATATGCCTATCTTGTTCTTTCCGTCGCAATACCATATCAAGTAATTTATAGGAATCTAGGTGTTGAGGCTCTGCAATAAGCCGATCGTAATACGTAGAAGATTCCCCAACAACTGCAGTTCGCGCAAGCAGCTTATACGCTTGGGCCACTGTTGCACAACCGATTATCTGCGTACCTAGTTCTCGCAAATCTGGTATGGTTAAACCGGGGAAATTATCGCCATATTCTACGCCGTGTCGCGCAATAAATACCTCTGCCTCATCTGCTACTTCTAGAATAGCATTCAATGCGACAATTTTTTCTGGATCCATTGATCCTATTTCACCGCCAGCTGTGGCTATCACCCGAGTATTATAACCTATAATACGATATGGGACAAATTAACGATGAGGTTTCTGAGCTTGCCACCCTCCGGGTGGATTAGCTTGGCACCTGTTCTTTTTTGATGTGGGTCGGCAGTCCAGCTTGACACAGGCTCTTTTTTCAAATATATAAATAAAGAGGGTTTATACTACCGCCTACTATGCAAGAAGCGTATGTCTGTGAACGTCAATTACGTGAAGAAGATAGAAGTGTCATAGAAGGTATTCTTTCTGGATTGCATCATTTTTTAAACGATCCGCAAGGGCTTGCTGAACATATCCTTGAAGAAGCTGTAGACGGGTTCTACATACAAAAAGAGCGAGGCGTAAACGGAAATGGGTTTGTTAACACACGCTTGAGAGCACTTCGAGAAATAGGATTAAGCGACGTGGTAGATATATTAGAACTTACAGACGGAGAAGAGCTAGCAGGCATGGAGGAAACAATTCGAAAGCGCATCCAAATCCATCTTCCCAAGGTACGTGCTATCCTACTAACGCTTGATAGCGGAGAAATTTCTCCTTCATCCGCCTATCATGAATCGCGCCCATCGCAGGGATACATGGAACAATTTCTTAGGAAATGATGCAAAGGCCACGATGTGAGTCAATCTATCAAGATAAGGTTAAATTCTACGTAACTCGTTTTTCCCTTGTGCATCTAATGCGCCATAGTATGCTACCGTCGTAGCGAGGTATTTGGCTTGGTTGGGAGAAATTTGTCCCCGTTTGACTGTGAATGTCCATGGGGCTACTCCTTCTGGCAAAGGGCCTTGTATTATTGGATTTCTTCGATCCTGGAGTCCAGTTTCCTGGTTTATGTTCGCTATGTCTACTCTGCGTTGAACTAGTGTTAGACGTATCTCGGAAGACCTGGCTGGAGTTGTTCTATACGCAGAATCTGGAAGAATCGAGCCCATAGCAAACGAAACATCGGTATATCGAATCGTTCGGTGCTCAAGACCTTCTTCACTAGCTATGGGAGCTCTATTACCGTCTGGGTTTACATGATTATTGAGAGCCACTATATCCACTATAAGACTTTCAGCTGTTTTTCCATTTGCTTGCAAAATCTCCATGACATCCTTTGGCAACTGGGCATGCCCGTTCTTTACATCTCGAAGGAAGCTGGCTGAAACAGGTGTACTGAGTATACCTGCGAGCCTTGGGTCTCCAACAGGGGAAATCTCTGTTCCAGGGCCTAGGGTTGGCATGTCTCGCTGTGGTGATACTTCTTCTGTTCCTTGTCCCATAGTAAGCAATTATAGCATAGTTTGTTTAAAAAAACAAACGAATGTACTAGAAGCTATCTCAAAACATTGACAATATTGTTGTTCTGACAATATCCTTAT
>CAZOTW010000081.1:0-4432 GCA_964582845.1 uncultured Gammaproteobacteria bacterium | reverse complement strand
CTTAAGAACCCTCTTTTCTTAAACAACCAGACGACCTCCCAAATGGGAGGTTTTTTGATGAAAGAAAGGAGGTGAACGGAAGGCCGACAAGCCTACTTACGAAGCAAATATAAATTGTGTACAATACAAAGGAGGATATATGTCTCAAATACTTGACGAAAAATTACTAAAACTCTCACCAGAAGAACGTGAGCTGTGGGCACTGCGCCATACAGCAGAACACGTGCTTCATGCTGCGATGCAGAATCTCTACCCGAAGCTAAAAAAAGCCATGGGACCGGCAACGGACGATGGGTTTTATTTTGATTTCGAGCTAGCGGAAAAAGTCTCGGAAGAGGATTTCCCGAAGATTGAAAAGGAAATGAAGCGGCTCATCGACGCCAATCTTCCAATGGGACAAAAACTCATGTCTCCGAGCGAAGCACGGGAGCATTTTAAGGATAATCCATACAAGCTCGAATGGATTGATGACATAGAGAAACGGGGAGAAAAGGTCTCTATATATGCGATGGGCGATGTAGACGTAGACCTTTGCAGCGGTCCGCACGTAGAATCTACCGGTAAGATAAAAGCGTTTAAGCTGTTATCCGTGGCCGGGGCCTACTGGCATGGAGACGAGAAAAATAAAATGCTCACAAGGATTTACGGCACGTGTTTCTCGAATAAAGAAGCGCTTGATAAATATCTTGCGCTTTTGGAAGAAGCCAAAAAGCGCGACCATAGAAAACTCGGGAAAGAGTTAGGTCTTTTTGTATTTGCGGATTTGGTCGGCAAAGGACTCCCGATGCTTACGGCTAAAGGCGCCACGATTCGGCGCGTTCTTGAGCGTTTCATCGTGGACGAAGAGTTAAAACGCGGGTACAGCCATGTCATCACGCCGCCTCTTGCCAAAGTGGATCTTTACAAGACGTCCGGCCATTATCCGTATTACAAAGATACGATGTATCCGACCATGAAGGTGGACGAGGAGGAGCTTATTTTGCGGCCGATGACCTGTCCGCATCACTTTATGCTCTACAAATCAGAACCAAGAAGTTACCGCGATCTGCCGATCCGATACGCTGAACTGTCGCCCCAGTTCCGCTACGAAAAAAGCGGGGAACTCACGGGCCTTATGCGCGTACGGATGTTCTGTCTCGCTGATGCTCATATCGTCTGCGCACCCGATCAGGCGAAAGAGGAAATCAAAAAGGTTCTGGACCTCATCGATTTCGTCAACGCGGCTCTGGGCATGAAAAAGGGGGAAGATTACCGCTACCGGTTGTCTCTCGGGGACCGCAATGACACGAAAAAGTATTACAAAGACGATGCGGCATGGGATCACGCCGAGCATGTGCTTCGCGAAGTTCTTAACGAAGTGAAGGCGCCATACTATGAAGCGCCGGGAGAAGCCGCGTTTTACGGACCCAAGATCGATATTCAAGTCAAAAACGTCATGGGAAAGGAAGAAACGGCGTTCACGGTCCAGTACGATTTCGTCATGCCTAAGCGTTTCGAAATGCGCTACGTGGACTCAGACGGACAGGAAAAAGAACCCATGGTTGTCCATCGGTCGTCACTGGGAGCGTTTGAGCGCACGATGGCGTTTCTCATAGAGAAATACGCAGGCGCGTTACCGTTATGGCTTTCACCCGTTCAGGTAGCGCTCATTCCTATTGCGGAGCGGCACAATGAAGCCGCAAGAAAGATAGCCGAAGAGCTTAAGTCTAAGGGGATGCGCGTGGAGCTTGACGACCGGAGTGAGTCAATGCAGGCCAAGATCCGATCCAATACTTTACAAAAAGTCCCATACTTGGGTATAATAGGCGATAAGGAAGCTGGTAATAACAGTCTTTCTGTTCGCACGAGGAAAGGTGAAGATCTCAAGGAAATGCCTCTTGAGAAATTTCTCCACCTGCTTCAAGACGAGATTGAGCACAAACTATAAACACTATCGCCTGAACTACCAAATCGCCAGCTCCCAATTGCGGCTCCTGGATGAAGAGGGCAAACAGATTGGAATTGTCTCCAAACTGGAAGCGTTGCAAAAGGCAAAAGAACTCAATATCGACGTCGTGGAGATCGCGCCAAACGCGAAGCCTCCGGTGGCGAAGCTGATTGACTTTAAAAAGTTTAAATACCAAGAGGCGAAGAAAGAGCGAGAAAACAGGAAAAATCAGAAAAACGTCGGGGTGAAAGAAATCAGGCTACGGCCGTTTATCGGCCAGCATGATTTTGATACCCGAAAAGGAAGGACGCAGGAGTTTTTAGATGAGGGGAACCAAGTCAAGCTCGTCGTTTTTTTCCGGGGAAGAGAAATTACCAGAAAAGAATTTGGCTATGACGTCTTAAAACGATTCGTCCTAGCACTGGAATCGGCCCGACTCGTACGGGAGCCGCACATGGAAGGCAGAAATCTGGTCGCCATGGTTGTCGCTAGCAAGAAAAAGGAATAATATGCCAAAAATGAAGACAAAAAAAATTGTTCGCAGGCGCTTTAAAGTGACGGGAACCGGGAAGCTGATTCACCGGGCCCAGGGTGCACGCCATTTGAGAAGCCGCAAAAGCAAAGCTAGGCAACGGCGCCAGGACGCGCCGATTTTGGTAACCAATAGGAGAGATCAGGTCAGAATAAAGCGATTTTTGTATACCTAACCCTAAAAATTTCACAAATTCATGAAATGAATTTCTCACGAAATTCAGTGAAATTTTCAGGGTAAACATCTATGAGAGTCAAACGAGGAGTCACCACTCACGCGAAACATAAAAAATTGCTACGGGCTAACAAAGGCTACCGCATGACCAAGCGTCGCTTGATACGCACGGCAACCCAAGCGTACTTGCACGCGGGAGAATACGCATTTGCCGGCAGAAAAAACAGGAAGCGGGAGTTTCGGCGCTTGTGGATCAACCGCATCTCGGAGACCGTGCGCCAAAACGGATTATCCTACAGTGCGTTTATCAGTAAATTAAAAGCAAACAATATTGAAGTTGATCGAAAAGTACTCGCAAATCTTATCATAGAGCATCCGGACGCATTTACCGCTATCGTTGACAAAATAAAAACAGTTAACTAAGATGGTCGCATGACCAAAATAAGACATTCCCCCGTTGAGAAACGCATTGAAAGAAACTTCCAGGAACTAAAGCGGCGATCTGAAATCCGCAAACGCTATGGCGTGTTTACACAAGGAATGCTGGAAGATATGTTTGATAAAAAATTTGAGGAAAAGCTTGGGCCGATAACGAAAAAGCTGCAAGTAGTCGATGAAAAACTTGACTGGCTCATCGCAGAGTATAAAAAGTTTGATGAAGAACAGATACTCCTTGGCCATCGGGTGGGCAACCACGATGACCGAATAGAACATATTGAAAAGAAGTTACAAATTGTGATAGACTAAGCTACCATGACAACCCAAAACGCATTTTTCTTTTTCTACTTTACCTCCATATCCGGGGGCTCTTTCGGTTGCAAACCAGTGTAGGAAAAAGAAATACGTAACCAACAAGACCCCCGAAAGGGGGTTTTTTTATGGTTGCTTAGCGAGTGAATTCCTATTCATAAGCTTAGCAACCATAAATCCCGTAAACGCGACACCGTGACGCGTGGACGTAGACCACGGGAACGGCGAGCGATTTACCGGGATTTGGCTTTGAAAGGAGGTGAAATTATATGAATGTAGAACAGAAATCAAATATTGATACAGTTGCAGCACTCGTTAAGGCTGTCGCAAACTTGACTCTTGAGCACTCTGCTCCAATTGATCCGAACAATCCTATCCGTCGGGATGCTACTCGAATTTTAGGCGAAGAGGCCGTTCAGATGATAGAATTGGTCGCGACAACAAACGCTCGATTGCGTACTGAAAACGGAACGAAGCCATAGAGCAGAACCCGCTATCACCTTGCGAAGCTATAGAAAAAAACCGTACAATAAGGATAGTCATATGTCAGATCAAAACAACACAAACGAAAAAATGATCGCATCGTCAAGCGTCATTGGGCTTCTTTTGGAAGTCCAACAGGATGCGCTTGCCCAAATAGCAAAAAGCGAAAAGCCGCAGGTCCAACTTCGCTTAGAATTATTAGGGAGTAAAAGTGAACTGGCTAAAATCACAAAACAAATCCGCTTGATCCCCGAAGGCGATCGGGCGCAGGTAGGGATGGTCGTTACCGAGGTAAAACAGTCCATAGAAAGTGCACTTAATTCCCGGTCTGGGCAGACGCCAAACGGCCAGGAGTCTCAAAACCCAACAATGGAAACGTTTGACATCACCATGCCTGGCGAGTTGCCTCCCATGGGACACCTCCATATCGTGACTCAGGCAATTAATGAAATAACCAGAATTTTTGAGCGCATCGGATTTACCCGAGTGCGCCACCCCGAGGTCGACTGGGACTGGTACCCGTTTGAGGCGCTCAATATGCCACCCAATCATCCGGCGCGCGACGA
>CAZOTW010000080.1:0-4472 GCA_964582845.1 uncultured Gammaproteobacteria bacterium | reverse complement strand
TCTTTCCATTTCACATTTTTTAAATCGCCCGAATAGCTTGCCTCAAGAACATATCCATCGCTTTCTGAATAACTTTTAATGCTGTCAGGTTTTGCAGTACCGTTTGCCAGAGCAGGTCCGTTGTGCTACAAAATAGGTATGGCAGGATTTATTCTCCTCCTCCTGGTACTTCTTTATTTCTACGGGTACGTACAGATTCCGGGCATCACGGTCCCAAATCCGACCATTCTCACCATCCATAATCAACCGATTTCGGTTTCAGCATTTCTCATCTTTTTTGCCATTCTCTGGACTATAAGCATCTTGCCGCCGGTTCTGCGGATTATCGCGATAATTCTTCTGCTTGCGTGGACATTGACGGAGCTTGGGTTTGTCGTCATCGCGGGACTATCAAATTTTATTGCCATAACCATCATCATGGCGCTCTTCGTTCTCGTTTTCCGTTAGTCTCTGCACGGAGTCGCTGGTTTTGTGGCGACCGGTTTCCCATGCATCACCCACGCACCGTGGGAGCAGATCCACGTATCTTCCGGCCCGCCGAAGAGAAACCGTACGGCGACGACCACGGCAAACACGATAACTACTATCAGTGAAATTTTTATCACCGTCGCGTATATCCCCGGTTTCATGCTATCATTATAGCCCAATTATGATAACTGAGGTTATTTTCGACAGCGAGACGCAAAAATTGTTTAATGAAATAAGCGGAAGCGATCCGGGCGACTTGGGAGTTTCCATCGTATCCGTGTATGTACGCGCTGTTGATGATTTCCAGCGCGAGGCCCACGGCGCGATGTATAGTTTTTGGGAACATGAACTTGAAGATGTGTGGAAACATTTTTCCGGCGCCCAAAGAATTATCGGTTTTAATTCTCTGAAGTTTGATGTGCCGGCGCTCAAAAAGTATTCGCCCACGGGATTTGAAAAGCTGCCGCATTTTGACATCATGAAAATCGTCCGCGATACCCTCGGGTTTTCCCTCGGACTCGATCATTTAGCCACGCAAACACTCGGCGTCCACAAAACAGATATCGGCACCAATGCGGTCACCTACTGGAAGAACCATACGCCGGAAAACTTGGCGAAACTCAAAAAGTACTGCGAAGCGGACGTGCTTCTCACGCGCGATCTGTACGATTACGGTGTAGTACACAAAAAACTCAAATATACGGACAAATGGAATACCCTCCGCGACATCCCCGTGGATTTTTCCTACCCGCAGGCAGTGATCGATGCATCAAAGCAGATTGGGTTGTTTTAAATAGGATGTTTGCACGAGTTGACTAGCCAGCTCACCTGCCCATGGATCAACTCTCCTAAAATCTTTTAGACTGGAAAGTCCAAGGGATGTCTGAAGCTCCTGAAACGTGTAGGTTCTTCCTACTCTAACCTGATAACGCGTAAAAAAATTCCAACCGGACAATTGATTATATTCATGAGATTCAACATTTTTTTTCGGTGATATGCCGACACACTGAACTGCGTAGTTATCCGTGTGATTTCTATGAAGATAAACCATCAGCGTACTTAATGCCGGAACATTTTCTCCCATGAACGACTTTCTTCCGCCCTGAAGCGAAAGGGCAACCACACCTCCACCTCGCAGAGCATTGACAGCCGCAGGCATATACACTTCCATACCCTGATTTAAAGGTAAATCAGCAAAACGGGGATCTTGGATGGTATCATCGATAACAATCGGATATAGTTCTCCATGTCCTAACTTTGCCAGCGGGAGTAATACTGATTTATAATCGACGAATTGATGATGAGCAACCGGCAGGACCACGGGAACAGAAAGGTTTTTTGCATAGTGAAGTGCATATGAGGCATATATAGGACCGTCTCTTTTGCTAAAATGGGTAAATCCCAATACCAGCCCTTTTCCTTCGGACACCGTGCGTTCCGCTTGAGCTATCCCACCCATTTCATCGACAACATCAAAGTTTAGAAGTGGTCGCAAAATGCTATCAGTAACGTGCCGCCCAATATATGTACCAATATCTCTTTCTTGATTTGACATATAATATTCAGTGGGCGGCCATGGAGTCGGACCATGCACCTCTTTCTTATCAGGAAAGCGTTCTACCGATGAACTAGCCGCCCATATGTTAAAGAGTAATTCGTTAAACTAGCGGACCCTCGATGAACCCGCCTCCCCGGCGGGTCGCCAATGAGGCGACTAGCCGCCCAATATTATTTTTGATCAGCATCAATAGTATCTATAGCGTGTTTTATCTCAATCTTTAGTTCCTGCACATCAACCAACGGATGTTCAACATGTGCTCCTCCCTTAGCGAGTGCCGATTGAACAAGTAATCTCCATGCATCACCGAGACCTCTGGGCTTCGGATCAGATCTACCGTTGTTTGTTTCAGGATTTACTGCCATATGAATTTCCCTGAGGCGCGTGCCGGAATCGGACCGGCGCATAGAAGTTTTGCAGACTCCCGCGTTACCTCTTCGCCAACGCGCCTTAGGAATCTATTTTACCATAAGACCCTATTGCCTGAGTAATGGAAGTATATCCGTCCCGTTCCAAAAGATCCAACAGCCCGTTATTTATTTGTGAAATAAGCTGGGGGCCCTGATAAATCATGCCGGTGATAAGCTGAACGAGGCTCGCTCCCCGCCTGATTTTTTCGTAGGCATCTTCTGCACTAAATATCCCGCCGCACCCGATAATCACCAATTTATTTTTAAAATTTTTATACGCAAGTGAAATCAATTCGTTGGAACGGTCAAACGTAGGTTTTCCGCTAAAATTACCGACCGTAAATTTTGCAGCCTCCTGTTGGTCGAGTGCAGGACTTCGCCTCCCTTTCCAAAGATTACCGAATATTACCCCTACGGGACTGTGGTTGATAATAACATTAAGCATCGTGACAGCCGCCCGATCCGATTCCGAAATGGGCATTTTGACAAATACCGGCCGTGATACATGAAGCCGGTCAACGGCCGAAAGCAGTGCATCCAAATTTTCCGGCGGATAAAATGATACATCGCCTTTTAAATTCGGACAGCTGATATTCAATTCGTAATATGCAAGATGCACCCCGGACGATTCAAATATTTTGAATGCGGCAATAATATCTGTAATGCTTTTTTCCTGCGTCGCCAATCTGACGTCGTTGGTCTGCCCGATACTTACACCGACAGGCACAGGAAATTGTTTCCCTGCAAGCGCTTTTGCCGTAGCAGCGGCGCCAAAATTCTTAAATCCTTTGTTGACCATGAGACTTCTGGACTTTGGCAGCCGACCGAGCATCGGCCGGGGATTCCCTCCATAGGCCCCATAAGTAATAGTCCCCACGCTTTGAAACCCGAATCCGACTGGTCCTAATATTTGGGTGAGTCGCGCCTCATAATCAAATCCGGCGGCAAGCCCAACGGGGTTAGCGAAGCGTATACCGGCGACTGTTTGGGAAAGCCTGTCATGAGATACACGCAGAAACCATCCAACAATGGGCTGGATCCCCGGAATCGAACCAAGCCGTTGACCCGCAGAAACCATAGCAACATGAATCGTTTCCGGATCGATTTTAAAAAAAATAGGTTTTAGTACCCATGCATATATATAGTTTCCAATCCTGGCGACCCACCACCGGCGGTCATTTGGATAAACAGCGTGAACGACAAAAAATATCAACGTGCTGATGAGTGCCGACAATAAACAATATTTGCACAGTGCGCCGATCACAAAAAGCATGAGATATACAAAATACAGGGACATGATAAATCCCGCGGTGCCCAAAAATACGGCTAACACTCTCGCCCATCGTTTAGGCGCCAATAATGCAACGGAAAAGATAATACAATCAATACTGTAATGAATCAGTCCTAAGAGAGCCAGTGGCACACCGAAAAGAAAAGAATACTTGCTCGTGAGCACCTTTCCGCAATCCGGGAACCATCCTCCGATGGTACACGGCGGGATAACGTTGCGGTAGTGTTCCCACGTAAGATATCCTGCATCCAGAATGCCCAGAAGCGACAAGATAATAAGGATCGATCCGAGGATAAACACTGTTCGTTTCATTGCTGCATTATACCGTTTTGCCACCAAAAAACCCAGCCTTTCGCGAAAAGCTGGGTTACTGATATTGACATCCAAATGGTGGTAAGAAGTCCGCCGGCTGGCGGATTGAGAGTATCGCTACCACTTCTCGTACATAGAGAAATGGGATCTGTAAAAGCGATTTTAATTATGCCCCGCTCTCAGGCGGGGCGGTAATCACCTGCATTTTGAAAGCCTCGATCCGGCTCAGCCGGACTGTCCTTCCTCAATGCAGACAATTTTAAATAGAAAGGAGGTGATCCATCCCCAGCTTCGGCTAGGGATACCTTGTTACGACTTAGTCCCCATCGCTGAGTTCGGCTTAGCTCCCCTCTCAAAAAGCTGGAAGCTTTTTGAGAATAATTAAATAAACGAATAAGAGAATAATAGAATAATTGAATAAAAAATTGTTTTT
>CAZOTW010000079.1:0-4552 GCA_964582845.1 uncultured Gammaproteobacteria bacterium | reverse complement strand
AGTGACGATTTTTGAGATAGATTCTATTTTCATTAGCATTCGTGCGGGACTGCGGGATCGCAGTTGTCACCCGCATAAAGGTAAACACGAAAGGGCTCGAAATATCGCGAAGCTCGTACGTCGCCTCTATTCCTCCCTGGTCTGCGGGTCTCCGCGTTTGAGCGCCTGTTTTTTTAATGCACTCGTATAATACGCCTCTACCTGAGACACTGTGAGATCAAGTTCTGCGGCAAGATTAGCTATGGTGGAAGTATTATCGCCACAACGTTGGATTTTATCTACGATTATTTGTTCTCTCTTGGTTAATCCGATATAGGAGGGGTCATCAGGTGACCTCGATGGTCGGAAATGGTCATATGGTATGCGTCGTGGCATCTCTTTGTGTCCGTTGTTCGCGCTCACCGCATGGTCAGGAGAAAGTTGGTGCCGCGGCAATACTGACGGCGGTGAGGTATCACCCCCTCCATGCGAGGGGTTTTCGCTTTCCAGCTGTTGAGATTCAGCAACGATCTCTTCGATACGACGATTCACTTCGGCCAGTTGTTCTAATCCTTCATAAAACACAACTATTTGTTCGTTCCACTCATCGATCAGCTGTTCTCGAGTTTTTTGCTTTACATTCTCATCCCGAGGCTCTTGAAGCGGTTGCTCTGGCTCCGAGGCAACGGGTTCGGGATCCGGAGGATCCTCTTGTTTCTGTTGGAAGCTAATAAGGCAGAACGAGTCGATTGAACCGGATTCATTCTGAATGGTTGCTAAATGATAGATAAAGGCTATCAATGTCTCCCGAGTAACATACTGAGGTTCGCTTCTTTTTTCTGGGTTATCGAGATAAAATGATTGTTTATATAAAGGATCGTGCCAGTTGTTCCAGCGATGATAGAGAAAATTCTTGAGTATTCTTTGGTATGCTTTTGATCCATACACTTCAGCTTTTCGTAGTGGCCTAATAAGCTCCATCGTTTCATCAAGTCGAATAAATCCCTGGCGGTATACTTCGCTCATCTTGGAGAAAAAGTCATCAATGTTGGGAAGTCGAGCCTCAAGCCAGGCGAACATGTCGTCTATGGTCTTATCGGAATCCTCATTATTTGGTGTTACATCATGAAGCTCACACCACACGAGTGATTGATCGGTAGAAGAAGGAAGTGTTCCATAGATCGTTAAATTGTTTTTTTTTATATCCCATGTAGAAATCTGCCATCGTATTGGTTCGTCTCCAAAACTTTCCGGTAAGGGGTCCGCTAGGTTTGCGATGTCGATACGTTGCGCTTCTATTTGTTGTCTGGTGAGCCGATAGGTAACGATCCGGGTCGGGAAACACTTAGTATCCATGAGTATATTTACCATGTCTCTCTGCGCGTAAAGTCTTTCTGGCATAGTCCTTTTGTAGTTTGAATTTGGGCTATTATATCAAGACAAACACGCAAACGCACGGAAAGATACGAGAATATATCTCATAAATACATGAGAGACGTCATTCTGGCAAGCGATTCGTAGAGCGCGTCCAGAATCCGTTTTTGTTTTTATTAAGAGACTCTGGACAAGCCAGAGTGACGATATATGAGATAGCTTCTAGAAAGACTTGAGGGAAAATTTTCCTATGCCCCAAATGCTTTTTGTCGCACTGAGGCAAGCCGTTTGGCCGCCTCACGAAGACACCGGTCAAGGAGTGTTCGCTCGGAGAATATTTCCAAAAATTTAAAGTCATACACCGGTTTATCTTTTTGCCGAAACTCATCAAGGATGGGTTTACTTGCGGTTATATCATCCAAATGCTTGCCGATCCCCTGGAGCATACGATAGTACCCCTCTATTCCAAGCGGCGCAAACGTAGCCGCGATAGACGCCGCAAGCCCATGATAATCTTCTTCAATTTCACTATATTTGTACGACAAAAGAAGTAAATCCTTGGCTATCCCCCATTCGGGATGATTGACGCGGACCGCCGCGGCATCCGGCACATCGTGCACGTGGTGCACCGCAATACTCCCGTCATACACAAGCGGATACCCCGCCCGCCAATACCGTACGGAAAGGTCGCTTCCTTCTCCGCGCATATTAAATACCGCCTCGTCATAGCCGCCAACAGCCGCAAAAACGTCGCGATAGGTCACCAGGAAACGCGAATACAACGCTTCGATATAGGTGGCATCCTCTCTCATATACATCCGGTCTTCCATTCTGGGCCTGTCCTTCTGACCATTGTGAGGACCACCTTTCCAAAACACATTCCCACCAATTGCCCCTGCTTTTTCATGCTTTTTAATACTCACGACCGCATGGATAAGGGTATTTTTCTCTACTTCTATATCGGAATCGCAAAAAATGAGAATTGGATATTGTGCAATCTTGGCTCCGGCATTTTTATTGGTGGCTATCCCTGGCTTCTCCGGCTTTATATAGCGAATGCGGTCGCCAAACTTCTGTTCTACGGCGTCTTTGAGCGAATTATCCGGCGTGCTATCGGAAACAATCACTTCAAGCGCAAACGAGGCGCCTACACCATCGGATGCAAGGAGCAAATCAAGCGTTTTGAGCGTCTGATCAATACGCTTAAAGCTGGGAACGATACAGGAAACATTGATCATATACCCATCGTAGCGCAGGAAGCTATCCATCGCAAGAAGCTTATTGTGGTTGCACCTTCGTCTTGAATGTGTTAAATTCCCGGCGGGTTATGGTATCGGCCTCCAAATCCCTGATTCTTCGCGTGTGGTCGGAAATATCCGCCCGGATATCATCAATTTTACCACTTAGCCTCTTTTCCGTACGGTCAATTCTGTCGTTTACGTTCTTCTCCGTCGCCTCTATTTTATTGCTCAACCTCTCCTCAGATTCTTCAATTGTTTTTGCGACAGCTGAACCCATTTGTGCAACTGCATCTTCCAAATCCCGTTTCGTTACCGATGCGTCCAAATCGTTGCGTCGCTTCATATCTGTACCCTATCATGTGAAAACTTTAAAAACAATGGTCTTGGTAAATTAGCCTCAAAAGGCCTCCCCTTAGGAAGTCACCCGACCGAAGCTAAAATTTGCGAGGCTGAGCGTGGTTATTGGCAGCAGGTTTCACCGCGGCTTTGACTAAGCGCAGGTACTCGCGGGCCGTGTAGGCATTCTTCTTGTATATCGCGGTAAACTGCTCGGCGATCCGCCCCCACGTATACTTTCTCATGACCAACTCATATGATCGTTCGGCCATTTTGCGCCGCAGATCATCATTTTCCAAAAGTATATTGACTTTCTGGGCAATCTCGGTGGCGTTACGCACATGCACCAGGTAGCCGTTGTACCCGTCTTTGACCAGGGACATGATGCCGCCGGCCCGCGTGGAGATAACCGGGGTTTTGGCGGCCATCGCCTCAAGTATCACGAGCCCCAAAGGCTCTTTCCAGGTAGACGGGGCGACGTAGACGTCAGCTCGGCCGTAAAACGCTTTGAAATTTATCTGATCCTTGGGACTCATATAGCCTAAAATCCGGCAATTGGTGAGTTTGTAGCTGTCGATCAACTTCTGAAGGTTCTCGCGCTCCGGTCCGTCGCCTAAAATAAGAACTTCGCCATTGATTTGCCGGGCGGCTTTGATAAGGTAGTCCACCCCCTTCTGGGGGGTGAGCCTGCCGGTGAATAACACGACTTTTTTACCTTCAAGGTGATACTTTTTGTCAATTTCTTTACATACCTCCGAATTGTGTTTATATTCATCCAAATACACGCCGCCTGGGATCGTGCGAAGCTTTCCCTCATACTGACGCCCAAACATGTCCAAAAACCACTTTCTGGTGAAGGCGCTGTTGGCGGTGATGAGGGCACACACGTTTAAGGAGTCGCGAATAAGTCCGATGAGCCGTTTATCGCGGGCGAGATAATGAAGATCGCTCCCGTGCGTCGACACCACGTAACGGATACCGTACATAATCTTGGCCACACGAGCGACCGGCGGCAAAAAGGCCGTATGGAAGGCGTGGACAATCTCCGGCTGAAAATCTTTAACCGCGGCAAGGGTGGCATTGACGTACGAAGTGTAAATTTTGCCAAGCTCCACGCCGCTCATTTCCTCGTATTTTTTTATGTTGGGAAGCTCGGGATTACCCACAAATACGCCCATTTGCGGAGGAACCACGAGGTAGTGTTTAACGCCGGGGAGCGTGCGATGTTCGGGAGCTACGATCGCTACTTCATTGCCATCTTTCACCATTTCAGCAGCCAGGGCTCGAAGCCAGGCACCTGACCCATTGCCCCAAAGCGGGAACATATAGAGGAACATGATACGCATATACTTAGTGAGCTTCAAGGCAAGGGCAGCTCAACGCGCATGTAGGGGTATTATAACAGAATTTCTTCCGTGCGCTAGACCAAGTTATGGTATAGCCGATCATCACGTGCTATATCGCTTCGGAAAACATGTTTTTCGGGGACACATATGCAAACGTACACAAGGTGACGGGTCCTGCCGCGGGCTTTCTCCGGCTATACGGCGCTGTAGGTCGGTACGCCGCGGCGTTTCTATCCCCATCTTTCTTCTGTTAGAGTGCGTGGGAAACAGCATGTT
>CAZOTW010000078.1:0-4688 GCA_964582845.1 uncultured Gammaproteobacteria bacterium | reverse complement strand
CTTCGGGCTACGGGGCAAGCGGATTCCTCATTTACCCCGTATAGTGCGAAGCACTGGTACGGGGCTAAATGCGCGTTTGCGATATATGATTCCTCATGTATTTATCGCGCAAACGCGCAGGTTGTCCACAACATGGTTTCCCACGCGCTCTTCACAAGTCTTTAACGATATTTTGCGGGTGACGCGAGCGAGGGCCTCCCGGCAAAGCCGGAGCCAAACGCAAACCTGAGCCAGAAGACGATGGAATACACCAGAAAGGTTACATTTGACAGAGAATAAGGTAAACCTGGAAGTCTTTGGCGTTTGGCGAGGAAGTTGCCGGGACACGCAAGCGGCAGGACCCGCAACGAAAGATTTTTGAAATTCGATCATATCTCGATTGACAATAGACATAACTATGTCTATTATTATGTCTATATATGAACCAGTCTGCTCTCCCCACCCTCCCGCTTATACGGTCCGTCACCGATTTACGCTACAAAGCCCGGGAAATTATGCGCGCCGTGCATGAAGAAGGGAAAACCGTGCTCCTGACGAAAGACAACGATCCCGTGGCTGTCCTCTTCCCTATTTCCCTCTATAATGCTCTGCGGCAATACGTACAAATACTCGAAGAAGCCCACGGCATCACCAAGCTCGAGGAAAAAGTGAAACCCCGCACCGTCCCGCGAAGCGGGTCTGGTGCTGGGGTGAGCGCAAAAGAGTAATTTAGCCCGTCCAAACGCTCCCCGTAATAACGAAGCCGCTAAAAGCCCCCAGAAAGACGGAAAAACAAAAAGCGAACCCCCAAGCCCTTGCAAAAACCCTTTTGCAGGAACCTTGCAGGGTGACACCCTTAATGGTGTATATAGTAATTTTCACTCTATTCCTTTGGTTAGGGAGGCTACGGGCGATTGACGGTCGCGGCGAAATTCGATTGCACGCTCGTAAAGATCGATATACTGTTTGGCCGCCCGCTCCCAAGAAACATCTTCTTTCATTCCCCGCTTCACAATGTGACTCCACAGCTTTTTATTCCGATATACTTGGATTGCCCGAACAATAGCCCCAAAAAGACATAATTTATCATAATTTTTAAACACAAAACCATTTCCTCTTTTTATTTCAGGATCAAAATCTATCACAATATCCGCTAATCCCCCTGTACTACGTACTACAGGGACTGCACCATATCGCATACCCTCAATGATCACAATGCCTCCCGGTTCAAACTTCGACGGGAGAAGGAGCATGTCGCATCCGGCAAATACTCGCCTGGGCAATACAAAGTCTCCCATCAAATGTGTCCCTACCTGCCCGGGAAACTCGGTCTCCAGATTTGAGAAGAAATCTCGATATTTTGCCTGTCCTGTGCCTACTACCACAAACTGTACGCCGAATTCGGAAAGAAGCGTCGGCAGTATTTCCACCAGAATATCCAACCCTTTTTGATCATCAAGCCTGCCGCAGTATGCCAAAAGCGGTGTCTTGGCATCTACCTTCAGGTGAAACGACTGCTGGAGATCTACTTTGTTGGCAGCGCGATCGCCAAGGGTCCGCCAGGAAAAACTCTTTTTGATGAATTTATCCGACCTCGGGTCAAAATCTGTATAGTCGAGCCCATTCAGGACGCCAAACAGCTTGGTCCGAAGTTCTTTCAGAAGTTCGCTTAATCCTTCGCCGTATTCACTGGTCATAATCTCACGGCTATATGTTTCTGATACAGTATTAACCAAATCAGAATAGATAATACCCCTCTTGAGCGCATTCTGTTTCTTGAGCCTCGGCGAAAAAAACGGCTGAAGGAGCGATTTCCCGTCATCAAAATCCATGGGGCTCGCAAATCGGAACTCAAAAAGGCCTTGACTGCGCATGTTATGAATCGTAAATACGCTGGTCATCATTTTCAGTGCCGGATCATCTTTATATATCGTCTGAAGATAATTTGATAAGTAACCGGTATGCCAATCATTGCTATGGATAATCGTGGGATGTATGTCTGACGCTTTGATAAATTCCAATGCCCCGCGGCTCAAAAGGGCAAATCGGATGTGGTCATCACTGTAGCCGTAGACATTGGCGCGTTTTTCGTAGTATTCCATGTTTTCCAAAAAATACACCGCCGGGTCACGTTTGGTCGCAGCGCGCACTTTCACATTACAAATCATTTCCGTGACGCCTTTTGCCTCACCCGTCGGTACATGTAATCCAGTAAGATATGGTTTGATATGATACTTCTTCTCATCAATCGTGCCGTAGCGAGGCATAAATACCGAAACTTCGACGCCTAACTTTTTCAGCGCCCTGGGGAGGAAATAGGAAACTTGTGCCAGTCCCCCGATGCTTGCATACGGAGCAACTTCAGCGCACACGAAAAGGACTTTGAGGTTAGGAGATGTCATGAGCGCATTATAGCACTCGAAAGGCATATGCGTAGCCTACGGTATGATTTTGCTAAAAGAAAAGCGGGTCCTGCCAGCCACCGAGCCTATCACAATCGCTCAGGAACGCACGCATTGCGGGTCCTATCACGAGTTATCTTCCTGCCTCGCGGCGCTGTTGGTCGGCACGCCGTGATCCCCACCTTTCTTCTGTTAGAGTGCGTGGGAAACAGCATGTTGTTGGGACCCGTTCCCCGTAAGCCCTTCGGGCTACGGGGCAAGCGGATTCCTCATTTACCCCGTATAGTGCGAAGCACTGGTACGGGGCTAAATGCGCGTTTGCGATATATGATGACTCTTATATTTTTTGCGCAAACGCGCAAGTTGTCCACAACATGGTTTCCCACGCGCTCTTCACACGTCTTTAGCGATAATATGGGGAGTGACGCGGACATCCGTCACCTGGCGGAGAGCACGCGCGAGGAGGTATGTGTTTTTATGCACTCCGTCACTGCGCAGGAACTGAGGGATCCTTTCTTCGTTTCGATTACACTACTAAACTCTGAAGTCACCCATATGATACATTCCTTCCACTCTTACTCTCATAAACAGGATTAACTACTTTGGATCTCCCAAGACAGAAGCATCGACGGATGCGTACAAAACACATACCGATTAAAGTGCGCGATGGGATATGTGCTAGGACCCACAAATATATATCAATCTATTTCAAACTGAATCGTTTCCGGAGGACCAAAAAGATGAATACGAGGAGCGCAAGTTGCCGTTTTATGCGCCAGGGTTCGAGAATAAGGCGCCACAACCACTTAAACCCCATACGCCTCATCCATGTTGGTGCCATTGGAATTCGTCCGGAAATCTCGTCAAATGAACCGCCAACGGACATAAACACGAAAGGGCGATAAGAGATAGGTGATACGTGATACGTTTTATTCTTACTTATCTCTTTTTGCTTATCGCTTATCGCCTTCCGAAGCTTCTCTATAAAGTATTCCTGTTTCGGCGCACCCAGACCCACGAAAACTAGTCGTACACCCGTGTCGATAATCCGTTTTGCGAGGGCTTGAAAATACTCTGTTTCGCGTAAATGTGATGGGGAACTTTGACTGGATGATGGAGAATTTTTGTGACTTTTTTCTTTCATTTTTTCGTCATAATTTTTAAATCGGACTTTTTCTCCCTTTGTCTCAAATTCTGGAGCGTCTACCCCCCACCCGACCAAATTGGGGCACTTTTTTTGTAAGCACTCGAATGCTCTGACTGCTACACCATGATAACTACCGATAAGAGCGATAGGAAGGCCCCTTTTTGAGGCACCCCAAACGAGGTTTTCCATAAAATCGATACCGGGAATTGCTTCTGTCACCCCTTTACCCCTTTTCCCCGCCCCCCAAGGGGCTAAAAAGCGGCTCGCCCAGACCACTCCAATGCCATCGGGGAGCGCCAGATCGGCCCGATTGAGAATCTCACGGAAGTGAAAATTTTTTTGGGCGGCGACGATTTGCTCGGGGTTTGGAGTGACAACGATGACGGAATTTCGGGGCATTTGGGGCGTTTTTTGCCCCATTTTTCTGATTTTTTTTAACCCCTTCCAAATTTCCTCTAGGATTTCTTCTTTGGGATTATTTGTTATAAATATTCCCAGCATTTTTACCGCATCAAGTCTCATAGTTTATAAAAAGTATTATGACAATGAGGGAAATGCCTCACGATCTCTCATAAGTGAGCACAAAAACCCGTATCTGTTTTTTAGAAACTCGGGCAAAATGCCCTTTTTTTGTACTTCCGCTCTGGGATATAAGTTTTACCATTGGACATAATTGATTTCTCATACATATTTTGTCGATTTAAAATTCCTATGGGTTCTACAACTTTTACTTTTTGCCTCGGAAATTTTCTCTTACTTTTTATTGATGCTTCTTTTGTATAATTCGATGTTTTCGATGGCAACTCCGGTCCCCCGGACCACGCAAAGGAGGGGTTCTTCGGCGACATGACAGACGACACCAGTGACCTGTGTCATGAGTTTATCAAAGTTACGAAGAAGACTCGTCCCCCCTGCCATGACGATTCCTTTATCGATGATGTCTGCCGCCAACTCCGGCGGTGTCTCTTCTAGCACCCCTTTTACTGCAGAAATAATCAGATGAAGGGTCGGCGTAATTGCCAGTGCTATTTCACTACTCGTCAACTCGAGCATACGGGGCATCCCTGATATGGCATCGCGGCCGCGAACCTCCATGGTGGTTAGCATGTCTGTCATCCCCGACCCATCCGAAGTCTTTGATGCAGGCGGGATCTGGGATC
>CAZOTW010000077.1:0-5243 GCA_964582845.1 uncultured Gammaproteobacteria bacterium | reverse complement strand
ATTATCGGAATCCTTATTCTGATTGTGGTGTATATGATATATTCAGTCTGGTAACTATGGCTATTCCAAAATTTAAACCACTCGCAAACGCATCCGAAGGAACAAAAAAAATAGTGAAACCGATACTTGTTGTTATATTGGCAATTTTAGCCGGGGCCTTTGGGTTGACCGCGACAAATAATGATTGGAATTTGAACAGTATACTATCCGGGTCATCTGTTAATGATGCAAAAATACAGACGGACCAACAGGGAAACTTACAACAGGATGCAGCCGGTAATTTTATTACCCGGGTAATGCGTGACAAGGCGGGAAATATTGTTCCAACCGGACAATCCGGCGGTAAATATACAGACGAATATAATTGCAGTGATTTCGCCACCCAACCTGAAGCTCAGGCTTTTTACGATAAAGCCGGCGGGATGAAGGGAGATGTTAACAGACTTGATGCGAATAAAGATGGTATTCCTTGCCAGGATTTACCTAAAGGGAATTAAAATACTCCCGTCGCTTTTCCTACCGCCCGGAGCAAATATATCAAGAAAATTTTGTAATCCAGATTACTGAATTCAAACATCTTCTAAGGGTACACTTCCTGTAGTCTAAGTTGAGGCAGGTAATTGAACAAGAAATTAACGCTTCTTTCCTGCCTCAACTTGGCAAACATATGAAGGATACCCAAACCATTACAACAGACTCAGCTCATTCCGAGAGGTTATATTTTGGATCGCCGGTGACTACGGGTTATACATGGAATAACGTAATCATTGAAAAGCGTGTTTCACTAAACTGGCTGTATAAATTATATAAGGATAGTATTTTCCATGATTTTGTTCTCATATTCTTCTCGCCGGTACATTAACGGAGACTGGTTATAAACTGTAATCCGAGATTTGGGTATCATCGTCAATGAGCGCTTCTTCTTTAAGACGCGGGACATTGAGTATAGTAATTTTTCTCCGTTTGTCCACAACGAGGTTTTTTTTGCCAAGTTTTTCCATTTCAAGACTTACGGTTTCGCGGGCAACGCCGACTATATTTGCAATATCCTGATGTGTAAGGTGTATTCCAATGAGAACCGACCCGCCGGGCACCGGTTCCCCGAACCGTTTCGCCAACAACAAAAGCGCAGAAATGATTCTCGTATGCACGGACCCGAACAGTGAATACTGAATGGTTGTAATAAGACCGCTCAATCCAACAGAGAGCCGTTTTGTAAAGTCCAAAAGAACATCCGGCTCGTTTGTTATAAAATGCACGATCTCTTCTTTAGAAGTATGAGAGAGTCTCGAAGCCGTCATTGCCTGAAAATAATGGAGATTCACAGTATCATGTAAAATCAAAAACATTGGGAAATACGACCTCGGTTTGAATATATTCAGCGTTAATTCCTTTCCGTCACCCAGCAGGCAAAATAAACGTATCAATCCCGTTTGTACGTAATATACGTTCGATATCGGATCTCCCGGCCTGAGTATCATTTCACCCTTTTTACATGAACGTTCTGGTTTTTGAGAAAAAAACGCTGTAACTTTAGGTATTACGTCAGTATTGTTCATAGAATGACCGTTTAAGTTTGTAATACACATTACAGACTTTCGTTCGTCCCGCACCTATGATGCATGTATACTACATGATTGTATGAAAAATATCATAATCATTCAAAATCAGGATATGTATGAATACATGGTGCGGGCACCATAGAATTGTTTATATATGATTACTTTACCAACATTACCATATCGTTATGACGAGCTTGAGCCGCATATAGATGCACGGACCATGGAAATTCATCTGACAAAACATCATCAGGCATATATTGATAAATTAAATACTCTGTTGACAAAATACCCTTCTTTTCAAAAGACGCCCGTTGAAGAATTGTTACGGAATATAAAAACACTTCCCATGGAAGAGAAGGACAGAATAGTATTGAAAAACAACGGCGGCGGACATGTCAATCATGCATTTTTTTGGACAATCATGGGTCCAACGAAACATCTTGATACAGTTCTGATCGACCGGGTTACCCGGGAGTTTGGGAGTATCGGAGCGTTTAAAAAAATATTTACTGATGTCGCCATCGGACATTTCGGGAGCGGCTGGGTGTGGCTTGCGGAAAACAGTCAGAAAAAGCTCGAACTATATTCCACTGCGAATCAGGACTCTCCGTATCTTTTCGGACACACCCCCATTGTTGCTCTGGACCTTTGGGAACATGCGTACTATCTCCTGTATCAAAACCGGAGGGCTGAATATGTTGCCAACTGGTGGAATGTAGTACCGTGCCTTCCGTAATACCTACACATCAATACATCTTTCTTTTCGTCAGCATTTACGTTGTTTTGTACCTTGCGTGCGTGTACGTGTTCTGTTATAGAATGAAACACATGAAAATTGCTGGAATACTATTATTTATCATTGTTGTAGTCGTGTGCCTGTTTTTTGGGCTCAATCAGCTTGCTACAAAAAGAGTGAACGATATAACGGTAATAACAAGTACTCCTTCGGGGTCTCCTGGGCCTACCATACCTATGCAAACAGAAACAAACTCCTTAAAGAGTGTTGTGGACAATGCATTGGAGGGAACAACAGGAACATACGGAATAGTTATTAAGAATCTCAAAACCGGCGAAACATATTCTGCGAATGAGCATAAAGTTTTTGATACCGGAAGCCTCTATAAACTTTGGGTGATGGCAACTGTGTATAAGCAAATTGAAAACGGACAGCTCCAAGAAGACCAAATGCTTAGCGAAGACGTGGCTACACTTAATCAAAAATTTAATATAAGCTCGGAGTCTGCAGAACGAACCGAAGGAACAGTCACGTTTACTGTGCGCGATGCGCTTACCCAAATGATTACAACCTCTGACAATTATGCGGCGTTGCTTTTATCAGAAAAAGTACGATTGTCCTCCGTAGCGGCATTTTTAAAAAAACATAATTTCGGAGAATCAGCGGTAGGGACTACCGGAGGTTCTCCTACAGCCACACCCTCTGATGTCGCTCTTTTTTTTGAAAAGCTCTATAACGGGAAACTTGCAAATGAGCACTATACCGATGAGATGATGAATGTATTGAAGACCCAACAACTGAACAACGGCATTCCAAAATATTTACCGGATAAATCGAAGGTCGCCAATAAGACAGGAGAGATCGATGCCTTTAAGCACGATGCGGCAATAATATTCACCGATAACGGTGATTACATTATTGTCGTCATGTCTGAAACTGATGCTCCGCTTGCCGCTCAGGAGAGAATAGCGTTAGTTTCAAAAGGGGTATTTGATTATTTTACCGGCAAACCACTTTAGTAGTGACCTGGTAATTACCCGTGCTATCCCCATATAATAGATATATGGAATTATCTATTACTCTGTTTGTCATAGGAGCCATATTACTATTGTTATCAACGCAGGTTTTCATCAAACAAGCCGAGCGCATATCGGTGTTACTCAAACTCTCTCCGCTTATTATCGGACTCACGGTTGTATCTGTGGGGACATCGCTTCCCGAGCTTACGGTTTCTACTATCGCGGCACTACGCGGTGATGTGGGGTTGGCAATAGGGAATCTTATCGGTTCGAACATTGTTAATGTATTTCTGGTTTTGGCAGTAGGCATCTTGGCCGGAAAACTCAGAGTGGGTACGACAAAAACCCAATGGAATATTTACATTATGACCGGAATAACAGGGCTATTTTTACTCATGTATGTATTCGGAATATCAAGTATTATCGCGGGTATCACACTCTTGCTTCTTGCCTTGATTGTTACGTTTGGTGAATACGTCTGGGGAATTCATGGAAGAAGTCATGAAGACGCCAAAATGTATTCCAAAAGAAAATACAGCAGATTTTCATTGGTTGATGTCGGTAAATTATCCGGCGCGCTTGCCGGTGTGGTTGCTGGAGGCATACTGACGGTTACATCCGTGGAACAACTGTCCGCACTCTTGGGATTTTCTACGACCATACTCGGTTTATCCATCACGGCAATAGCTACTTCGTTACCTGAACTTTTAACCACCATATTCAGTGAGGAAGATGGAGAGGCAAAAATTACCATCGGAAATCTTATCGGAAGCAACATCTATAATCTGTCGCTTATCGGCGGCATAGTGTTATTGGTTTCTTCCTGGAAGATCATTACTGCCTACGAAATACGTATGCTCATAATGGCAACATGTGCATTTGTCGTCATTGTGATGACAAATAAAGGGAAGGTTATTCCGAAATATATGGGATTAATGCTTCTTAGTCTATTTATCGCGTATATATATTTTCTTACGTAAACACAGTATGTTTCCAACTGAGAAGTCCGCTTGTCTACATACTTCTTATTGCAGCGGCGAAGAGGCGGATAGGATAAGAATATGCCGATTGACTGGCTTGGGTGGTTACTTGATGCCCCTCTTACGTCGTACGTAAGCAATAACGACAATAACACCCCACGCAACCGCAACCGTGAGAATTTGATAGGCGAGGATTTTATCCATTTTTACTGTAAAACTTGTCTGGTCGGGAGTTGGGGTGGGGGAAGGCACATCGTAAGCTCCCAACACGCGGGTTTGTGTTGGAGATGACACGAGAGAACCGAATGTCTGACGGGTCGGAGTAGGGGTTGGTATCGGAGGCGGGATCTTAGTAGGCAATGGTGACGGGGTCAGGGTTGCGGTTGGAAACGGTGTCGCTCCTGCGGTAGGTATCGGTGTTGGTGCAAGCGGACAATTGTTAGGTTTATCGGGTGTCGCATTGTAGGGATCCGGGGCACAGATGACCCAACCGTCTCCTCCGTCAGTACTTCTGCCCATAGATGTATTGTAGCCAAGTGTTCCAGGATAGCTTTGGCTGTCCATCTCGATATTTTTTTCATCAAAAAGTTGTACGGTATCGCCATTTATGGCAAAACTGATGCCTGTTTGTGATCCGGTCACGGTCAAAAACCCATGAGGATTGATGTTCCAGCTGGCATTAAGAATAAACACTGTGCCTGTTGAATTTTGAAGCCTCCATTGATTGAGAGATACTGATTCCGATCCGGTGTTGTAAAGTTCTACCCATTCCTGCGTGGCTGGTTCGGTTTTTGGCAAAAGTTCATTGATGACCACTGCGGCGCGTACCGGGGTATCGGTGAAAAACGGGGGGAGGAAAAACAGTAGGAAAACGATTAAACTACGGGAGCATTTTCTCATGTATGGGTATTATAGAGAGGTGAGGGGTAATTGTATAATGCAATAG
>CAZOTW010000076.1:0-5355 GCA_964582845.1 uncultured Gammaproteobacteria bacterium | reverse complement strand
CCCCCCCACACGGCAGCGACATACGATGGTGTATACCCTATGGTCCAGTTGTCACGTTTATCATTCGTCGTACCGGTTTTGACGGATACGGTTCGATCCGAAACAACCAAACTGGAATTTGGTCCGAATTCAGCAATCCGTGCGGTGTTATCGCTTAAAATATTTCCCATAATCCAAGCGACCTCGGGTTTGACTGCCTGGATGCCGGATTTTGGTGTATTTTTCTCAAGTACGTTGCCCGCGTAATCTTTTACTTCTAATACGGGCAAAAGATCGACTCGTTTTCCCAGGTTTGCGAGCGTTCCGAAAACCCGCGCCATATCAAGCATGGTTACCTCTCCACCGCCCAGAGTGAGGGATAAACCGAAGCGTCTCGAGTCCTCCCATGACTGTATACCCATCTCTTTTCCCTTTTGTATCATGGTCGGTACACCGAGTTTGGCTAAGACTTTGACTGCCGGTATATTAAACGAATTTCCAAGCGCATAACGAAGCGGCGTGGCCCCATGAAATTTTCCATCGTAATTAACCGGTGCATATGGGGTACTGCCGGGGATCTGATATATCACAGGTGAGTCGTCTAAAATGGTTGCAGCGGTAAAAAGTCCGCTTTCTAAAGCTGCTGTATAGTTGACGACTTTTATGGATGATCCCGGTTGGCGAAGGCTTGTCGTGACATTGACATTTCCTTGGCTTGCCAGATCGAAATAATTTTTGCTTCCGACCATCGCAAGAATCTCTCCGGTTTTCGGATCGGTAACCAACGCGGCTCCGTTGCCGACCTGAAGGTTTGTAAGCCCGTCAATGTTGGTTTTTACAATATCTTCGACTTTTTGCTGAATGGTTAAATCAAGTGAAGTCACAATGCGAAGCCCACCGCGCTCTACCAGTCGGGCGCCATAGCGCTCTTCAAGAAGATTTTTGACATACATGACAAAGTGAGGGGCGCGAATGACTGTACGCGGTTGACTAAAAACGAGCGGGGTGGCTATGGCTATATTTTCTTCTTCTTTTGTGATGAAGCGATCCTCTTCCATGCGACGGAGTACTTCGTGTTGGCGTTCAATTGCTTTTTCCGGATGTGATCCGAAAGGAGAATAATCAGTGGGAGCAGCGGGCAATCCCGCAATAAGTGCAGCTTGCGCGAGACTCAGATCTTTTGCTGATTTTCCGAAATATGTCTGGCTGGCCGCTTCTATACCCCAGGCGGTACCCCCATAGGGGACTTGGTTAAGGTACATTTCAAGAATTTGATTTTTTGTGTACAGACGCTCCGCCCAAAACGCTAAGACAATTTCTTTCACTTTGCGACTCACGTTTTGCTCGGGAGTGAGAAGCGCTGATTTAATAAGTTGTTGAGTGATCGTAGATCCTCCTTGGACCTGCTTATTGATCAATATCTCTAGGAGTGCTCGAACCATTCCTTTAATAGATATCCCCTGATGATGATAAAAATCACGATCCTCAATGGCGATTGTTGCGTCTTTTATATTGTCCGGTATTTCTGAAAGTGGTAAAGGGGTGCGGTTTTGATCGACGTAAATTTCATACAGCAGCGTCCCATGCCGGTCAAAAATTTTTGTCGTTACTTCCAAATCGCGCGACGATAACAACTGTGGATTGGGTAGTGCTTTGAGCCATGTATAGGCGATATATGGAGCAAAGATAAAAATAATAGTTGCGGCAACGCCGGCGACAAACGATTTAAGAATCTGTATACGCGATGGAGTAACGGGAGGAGGATATATAACTGTTGGCTTTCTGCCGGAAATTTTTGTGACCCGGAAGCGAGGGAATTTGGGGAATCGAATCGTGGGTAACACGATTTTGGGGAACGATATCGTCGGAAACCGGATCGTTGGCAGGACAATTTTCGGGAACGTGATGAGCGGTTTTTCGGCGCGTGCGATGAGTTCTTCCTTTAGTTTTTTCTTTTTTGAGCGCGCCTCTTCTTCTTCCCTACGTTCTTCTTGCACTTGTTCCCAAGATTGCAATGAAGAAATGACGGAGTGTGTGATATCAGCAAAACGACTCGTTAATGTGCCTGTATTTTTTACTACCAGTTTTTTTCCATCTATCCATCTAGCACGCGCGCGGTCAAAAAGTGTAATTTTTCGTTTCGGTCTACCTACCGGACGTTTGGGTATGGGTGGAGCGAATTTTTCTTTTATCCAACTTGTGATACCGTGGACTGTTTCGGTTGATAGGAGAGCGAGTACATTATAGGTTGAAGATATTAACCTAAGAATCATTCGTAGTACAATTCGTACTCCCTCACCGATCTTGATAAGAAGCACTGGAATGATAAGAAGAAGTTGTATGGCAACTCTTTCGTGAATCAGATTATCATTTTCCGGATCATTATAGCGGGCCATAGCATGGATTTATACCATAATCTATAGGCTCTAAACAAGAGGGTAGCTGTCCAATGAGACGATCAATTGATAAATACGGGTTTATTATCCTGATGTTGACAGTCTAGGCACCACATTGAAAGGGGATCATGAAGGATTTGATGTTCTTGAGGTTCTACATTATCTATTTTACCGGGAGCTGCTATATCTCCTGTTGATTTGTCGATAAGTACACCCTCTTTAAGTTGTTCACGCGCAGTAGGTAAGGTACCTTTTATGAAATATTCAAATCGCGTTGGACACCCTTTGTCTCCTGCATTGGGATCGGGATTCGGCGGCAGAAGCCCTGAGAGCGCACAGATCTGCGCGCCGACAATACCGTCAGGCTGTTTGGGCCATAAATCTGGTTTTCCTTCTAGTACCTTCACCATGAGTTTATGCCAGATAGGAGCTGCTCCTGTAATGCCGGAAACAAGGGCCGGATTCATTGGTGAATTGTCATTATTTCCTACCCACGTTACCACAAGGAATTGCGGCGTGAATCCGATAGTCCAGTTATCCCGCAGGTCATCCGTTGTTCCAGTTTTCACGGATACGGCGCGGTTAGGGATAACGAGTGCTGATGTAGGACCAAACGCGCTCATGCGTGCGTTATTGTCAAGAAGTATGTGTGAGATGAGAAATGCCGTTTCTGGTGAGACTACACGAGTTCCCTTAAGAAGAAGTTGAGATGGAATGTCTTTATCGAGATTAGGATCTTTGTATTCTTCCAATACGTTACCGTTTTTATCCATAACCTTGAGAATAGAAACAAGATCTTTTCTGATGCCGGCATTGGCAAACACACCAAACGCTTTTGCCATATCTGTCATGTGGATTTCGCCACCACCCAGAGTGAGCGAAAGGCCATATTTTGTTGAATCAGTAATGGTGGTGAGTCCAAATGCACTTGCCGAAGCGACCATTGTTTGCACAGAGTTGAACCTGAGCATTTTAACTGCAGGAATATTAAATGAATTTCCGAGTGCCATCCGTACCTGCACCGGGCCATGAAATTTGCCATCGTAGTTTCTGGGACAATATGCTGGTTGACCTACAACGCCAAAACATGTAGGGACATCCAGAAACATAGTTGCAGGAGTTACAATTCTATTTTCAATACCGATTGCGTAGTTAATTGGTTTGATGGAAGATCCAGGTTGACGAAGTGCCGTAACTACATTAAAGCTTCCAGAAGGGGAAGCAAAATAGTCCGCGCTGCCGACCATAGCAAAAATTTCACCTGTTGCCGGTTTCGTGATGAGGGCAGCACCATTAGTCACGCGGAGATCTTTAATGTCTGCCACTTCGGCGGCAACGGTTGCCTGGGCATACTCCTGGAGATCGTTATCGAGAGTTGTTATCACTTTGAGTCCGCCCCGCGCAACGAGTGCTTCGCCATATTTTTGTACAAGTTGCTCTTTGACGTACATGACAAAGTGCGGGGCCTTGATGCCTGTTTCTTTTTTATACGCGAGCGTTTCAGCTATGGCGACATCTGCTTGCTCTTGGGTAATATAGTGATCCTCTACCATGCGCTTGAGGACTTCTTTCTGGCGGGTTTTTGCAAGTTCCGGGTGTGCGCCAAATGGGGAATACTGTGTGGGTGCTTGAGGTAACCCTGCAAGAAGTGACACTTCAGCTAAATTGAGATCTTTTACGTGTTTGCCGAAATATTTTTCCGCAGCTGTTTCCACACCCCACGCAGTACCCCCGTAGGGTACTTGATTGAGGTACATTTCCAGAATTTTGTCTTTGGGGTAGAGAGCTTCCACCCAAAAAGCTAGAATAATTTCCCTAATCTTGCGTATGAAGGTCCGCTCCGGTGAGAGGAGTGCAGTTTTGACCAATTGTTGTGTGATGGTTGAGCCGCCCTGTATCTGACCGTGCGTCACGGTTGCGACCAACGCTCGAAACATACCCCCAATAGGGTTGATAGCAGTATGCGTATAGAAATTTTTGTCTTCTATAGAAATAGTTGCCTGTTGCAAATATTTGGGCATTTCCGAAAGAGCAACCGTTGTACGGTTCTGTTCGGCATAGATATCAAATAATAGCTTATTATTCCGGTCATACACTTTTGTGGCGAGTGGAATATCGTATTGTCCCAGTTTTGTTGGTGAGGGAAGATCTTTAAAGATAAAAAGATATAAGAGGACGATAAACCCAATTGGCAACAGCCAAAACGCATACATAAGATACTGTTTCCGTCGGGATAAGAATTTTTTCCCGTGCAGCAATTTTTTGATAACGGGCTGAAGCTTTTTCTTTGGTGATTTCATGAGTTTGTGCATACATTATATATCATACGTTCTTCTTCAACAGGTTTTAGTACATGGTTTTCGCGAGGGGGGGTATTCAGGATAGATTCAGAATTGTATAATAGATTACAAAAGGAGGTACCATGTATGTTTACATTACCGGATTTACCCTATGATTACCGTGCGCTTGAGCCATATATTGATACCCGCACGATGCAGATACACCACGATAAACACCATGCGGCATACGTGAAAAATCTCAATGATGTTCTTGCCGGTCAAGATAGGCTTCTTGCGATGCCGGTAGAAAAATTAATTGCCGATCTTTCCAAAGTCCCAGAAGCAATCCGTATCAAAGTGCAAAACTTTGGCGGCGGACATGCAAACCATAGTTTCTTTTGGCAGGTCATGGCTCCCTTCTCTGGTAAAGCTACGGATAGTAGGCCAAGCGGTACACTTGCCGAAGCTATAGATGGGGTATTTGGTAACTTTTCTCAATTCCAGGAAAAGTTTGCAGCATGTGCGATGGGACGCTTCGGCAGCGGGTGGGCATGGTTGGTTGTTTCTGGCGGATCGCTTACGATCATGGACACGCCGTATCAAGATAGTCCGCTTATGGAAGGCAAAACACCAGTTTTGCCTATCGACGTATGGGAGCATGCGTATTATCTGAAATATCAAAATATGCGTGCAGAGTATAT
>CAZOTW010000075.1:0-5422 GCA_964582845.1 uncultured Gammaproteobacteria bacterium | reverse complement strand
GGAAAGTAAAGGTAGGGAAGCTTAATGTAGATGAAAATCCACACGTATCACAAAAATTCGGGATTATGAGTATTCCGACCGTTATGATTTTCAAAAACGGAACGGTTGTCAAACAGTTTATCGGCGTGCAAAGCAAAGAAACACTCTTGGCGGAACTTAGTAAACTGATTAATTAATCCATGACCTACGATGTTGTCATTTTGGGGAGCGGCCCGGCAGGGTACACAGCAGCCATCTATACCTCGCGGGCGTTTCTCAAAACATTGATTCTCACCGGTGTGACGGAGGGCGGTCAACTCACGACAACGACGGAAGTAGAAAATTTCCCGGGATTTCCCAAAGGAATTACGGGGCCGCGTCTTATGACGGACATGAAAGCACAGGCGGAGCGGTTCGGGACGGAAATACAACAGCAATCAGTTATCAGTATACAGCAAACAGATAAGAAATTTAGTATTAAGACCGATAATCAGACATTTGAAGCATGTACCGTTATTATTGCATCAGGCGCCTCGGCACAGTATTTAGGATTACCATCGGAAAAAAAGTTTGCCGGCCGCGGGGTATCTGCCTGTGCCACGTGCGACGGATTTTTCTTTAAAGGTAAAGAGGTGGTGGTAGTGGGAGGCGGGGATACGGCGATGGAGGAAGCCACGTTTCTCACCGCATTCGCCACAAAAGTTACGGTTATCCATCGTCGGGATCAGTTCCGCGCAAGCCCTATTATGCTTGAGCGTGCAAAGAAAAATCCGAAGATTGTTATGCTTACCAATAAAATTATTGAAGAAATTACCGGTGAAAATTCCGTAACGGGAGTACGCATTAAAGATACGGTAAGCGGGAAATCAGACGTGTACCCGACGCAGGGAGTATTTTTAGCAATTGGTCACAAACCCAATACGGAATTTTTGAAAGATTTCATAACGCTTGATAAGAAAGGATATATACCAGTACACGGGCTCAATAAACCTGGAGACTACCATACTGCAACGAATGTTCCGGGGATATTTGCTGCAGGAGACTGTGTCGATTTCCAGTACCGTCAGGCGGCAGTGGCGGCCGGTATGGGCTGTATGGCAGCCCTCGATGTACAGAAATATCTCGAAGCTACCCATATATGATTCCTTTGCCTACGCCACAAAAATTCACGAGCCGTCTGGCGTCAATTGAAAAAATATCAAGCAAAGTGTACCTTGAGCGTTTTGAACTCATCGAGCCAAAGGAAATCATCTTTTTTTCCGGACAAACCGTCATGCTGTATGTGGCGCCTGCCTCGCCGGCAGGCGGGCCCGGCGTTAACCGTGCCATGTCCATTGCCTCGCCTCCGTCGGAAAAAACGTCCATAACGCTCGCCCACGATGTGTCGCCTATGGGACCGTATTCGAAATGGGCCCTGTCTGCCAACGTAGGGGATCCGATGGAGTTTATGGGGCCCCTCGGCGCGTTTATTTTGGACCGAGAGTCTCACTGCAAAAAAGTATTTATAGCAACCGGTACCGGTATCGCGCCTTTTTATGGGATGGCGGCGGATTATCTTTCGACAGGAGGGACAGAAGACGTCACTCTTTATTGGGGATTGCGCCATGAAGAAGACATTTTTTGGCAAATAGAGTTTGAACAACTTTCCCACTCATATACTAACTTCCGTCTTATTCTGACGCTCTCACAACCAACTGAGAACTGGCAGGGAAAGAGGGGCCATGTTCAGGACCACCTATTTTCCCAGCAAAATTTCACAGAAGAGGAATACTATATCTGTGGTAACAGAGTGATGCTGGAAGACGTGCGGGCGAAATTAAAGGCCGCCGGTGTCCCGGACACGCAAGTAAAATTTGAATTATTTTATTAACTTGCGTATACTCAACGTCTATGAAAACAATTAATCCGTTTGAAACTGCCATGGAGCAGCTTGCAAAAGCGGCAAAACTGTTTCCCAAAAAAGACGCAGCAGCGCTTCTTACTCTTCTTTCCCAACCGCAACGGATTCTAAACGTGACGATACCGGTGACCATGGATGATGGTTCAATAATGGTATTTCAGGGATACCGCGTCCAGTTTAATAACGCCCGCGGCCCGTACAAAGGCGGCATCCGGTACCACCAACAAGTGTCCATCGATGAAGTGAAAGCCCTGTCGTTTTGGATGATGATGAAGTGTGCGGTTGCCGATTTACCCCTCGGCGGCGGTAAAGGGGGGATTATTGTCGATCCGAAAACGTTGTCAGAGCATGAATTGGAACGACTTTCCCGCGGATACATAAGAATGATTGCCGATTGTATAGGTCCGGACAAAGATGTGCCCGCGCCGGACGTCAACACCAACGGCATCATCATGGGATGGATGCTTGATGAATATATAAAAGTCATCAGTTATCAGCGATCAGTTATCAGTAAGAAAGAAAAAGAAAAATTGCGCGCGACGTTTACGGGGAAACTCATTAAAGACGGCGGCTCGGAGGGGCGTGAAGAGGCGACAGGATTGGGAGGATTGTATGTTCTGCAAACGATTCTCAAACACCATAAACTTATGGGTAAACACCTGACCGCTGCAGTTCAGGGATTCGGGAATGTCGGATATAACGTGGCAAAGTTTTTGACCGACGCAGGAATTACCGTTGTTGCAGTATCGGACAGCAAAGGCGGTATTTATGTGCCGGAAGGAATAAATCCTTCACTCACACTCGACTGCAAAAAGAAAAACGGTCCGCCAGCTGGCGGATTGGCAGGATGTTACTGTTCGGGGTCGGTGTGCGACCTAAAGAAAGGAAGACCAATGACGAATGCAGAGCTTCTTGAGTTGCCAGTCGATATCCTCGTACCGTCTGCTCTTGAAAATGTGCTTACCGCTCAAAACGCACGGAAGATTAAGGCAAACGTTGTATTGGAGATGGCCAATGGCCCAACCGCGCCCGAGGCGGATACCATATTATATACGCGCGGAATTCCCGTAATTCCCGACGTGCTTTCCAATTCCGGCGGTGTTTCTGTTTCCTGTTTTGAGTGGGAGCAGAACCTTAAGGGCCAGCACTGGACCAAAGACGTGGTTAACCGGATGCTGAAAGCCAAGATGGAGAAGGAGGCAACCAATGTCTGGCTTGCCTCTAAAAAATACAAAACCGACCTACGCACTGCTGCCTTTTACCTCGCCCTCACGCGGATACTTACGGCAATGAAATAAATGCTTACTGCCAGCCTTTGGCGATTGATGCGAGTGTTTTTCTCGGACGTCTGATATCTTTGAGAGTGAGAAGAGAAATGGGCAAGAATTCACGCGCAAGGATCTGGTCAAGCGTAATGGGTCCTTCACGTCTGAATGCATTAATTTTGCTATCTAATCCGGTTTGTTGTGAAAATTGACCTTCTATCCCACCAATTATGGCCATTAATGTATAGCGAGAGCCCGGCGAAAAATTTTTAATTGACCTGGCGCCAAGGTCATCTAATACCGTTGCTTGAAATAGGGAGGCGCCATTTCCAATGAGCGTCTGCAACATAGAAAGGAGTGTTTCTTTTGTGTTGTATATATTACCCCAGCCTCTATACGCGTCCCGGGACGGGAGGCGGTAATTGGGTACGAAAAGGAGATGACGTGATTGTTCATTATACATAAACATACCGGGTAAGATCACCTCGTCCGGATCCCACGATTCTCTGGGATCGTTATTTGCAAGCCACACCATATTGTGTAGCCCGTCATACTCTCCAAATCGGACTGCAATAAGAGGGGTGTGCATCGTATCCTGAGGCGTGATATTGAGTGAGCGTACCTGAAGCGGTATCGGTTGGTGAAGGATAGGATAGAGATCAATCCGCTTATCGGATGAGCCAGGTAACTGGGGGCTAGCCGGAATCCGTTCTTTTATCATTCATGGATTATAGCACGGAGAAGCAACTTGTTTGAAAATATGGGTTGACAAGGCGCGATAGACCAGTTAGAATATATTCTTGCCCTTAGATGCAAGGCACGAGAGCTATTCCGCCTCAGCGGCGGGACGGCCGATAAACCAATTCATGAGAAGCAACCGACCATATTCAAACCGAAATCAAATCTGGCAGTGTTTGCGTGTGTAGTAGCTTCGAGTGAATTCGTTTATAGCCCCGCACCTAGGCGGGGTTTTATTTTGCTCTTTTAACATAGTGGACCGACAGTTGAATCGGGCCTGTAGCTTAGCTGGTAGAGCGCAGCATTTGCAATGCTGAGGTCACCGGTTCGAATCCGGTCAGGTCCACTTAAAAAGAGCTTAGAGCGTAGAGATTAGAGCTTAGTAATAAAACACTAAACTCTAAGCTCTAAACCCTAAACTCTTGAGTCGCACGTTAAAAATTAAACGACTTTTCCATAGTGTAGGTGCAATTCCTATTATGGAAAGAATTTGAAAAACAAGTAGTTGCATCGTAAGGGGTAATCCTTCGGATTATTCTTTACTTGCATAACAATTTTGTTGGAGAAAGAACAAAGTGCAATTTGCCTTTGGCAAATTGCGACCTTTGTTCTCTGCAACGCTATAAGTTGACAATGGATGCCTAGGGTATTCATGCCGAGGAAGGACGCATATAGCAGCGATATTCGTCGGGGAGGAGCTATAATCCCCCGATCCGACGGTTTCCGAATGGGGCAACCCATCCCGACGCAAGTCGTGGAGAGCACAACATAAAAATTATCGAAAGATGATCATAGTGTTGTGTGGGATACCATCTGAACTGAAACATCTCAGTAAGGTGAGGAAAATAAATCAAGAGAGATTCCGTCAGTAGCGGCGAGCGAAAGCGGAACAGCCTAAACCTCTCGTGCTTCGCACGAGAAATCTCAAATCACAATTCTCAATGACCAATTTTTGGAATTTGGGATTTGGAACTTGGGATTTCTCACGCGGAGCGTGAGGGGGGTTGTAGGGCCAGTGATATGTGATGAAATTGTTGTAGAAGAACGCCTCGGAATAGGCGGCCAGAGAGAGTGAAAGCCTCGTATTTTAAACGACGATTTCCGCTAATTGGTTCCTAAGTACCATGGACCACGAAGGGTCTGTGGGAATCCGGGTCGACCACGATCCAAGGCTAAATACATGAATACACCGATAGTGAACAAGTACCGTGAGGGAAAGGTGAAAAGCACCCCGGAAGGGGAATGAAAGAGTACCTGAAATTGTCAACTAACAAACAGCGAGAGTCCCGCAAGGGGTAATCGCGTGCCTATTGAAGAATGATCCGGTGAGTTAATCTTATATGCTGCTTAAATCCAGAAATGGACGGAGGCACAGCGAAAGCGAGTCCTAATAGGGCGTTTGTATATGGGATTAGACCCGAAACCAGGGCGAGCTAACCATGAGCAGGGTGATTATCTGAGAAATCAGATAGGAGGCCCGAACTCTTCAGAGTTACAAATCTGTGAGATGACTTGTGGTTAGGGGTAATATGCCTATCGA
>CAZOTW010000074.1:0-5489 GCA_964582845.1 uncultured Gammaproteobacteria bacterium | reverse complement strand
TACTACGAAAACTGAGAAATCACAAAATGCGAAAATTGAGAGGTTAAGTTACATTCACTGTTGTTGTAGTCCAACTTCTCGCACTATTGTGGTCGTCTTGCCAAAGCGGCTTGTTGCTATAATCGTTATTTTATTGACGCCCGGCTCCAAAGCAATCTGATCGAAAAATTTACCGTCTCCCCGAACTAATACGCTCACACCGTTTATCATCACCGTGGCATCGGGATCAGTTCTTCCCAATAGCTCGACCCTTTTTTCCTGAATGACCGCCTGATTTTTCGGAGAATCAATCGAAAGTGTCGGAGGCAACTGAAGTCTGCGATACTGTACAACAAAATAGAAAAGGAATAAGAAAACCAAGCACATCACAATACTGGTCAAAAATTTACCCGGAGTCAGTTGAAACATCGAACGATTGAGTGGTTCGGCCATGCCTTTGGGTAGTAAGCTTGATCGTGGCGTCTCGATTGTTTGACGGCGAAAAAATGCAAGGACCATCCGACTATCTAAGCCCAAAAACTCGCTATAATTTTTGACAAATCCTTTTGCATACGAAAGTGACGGCAACAGGTCGTAATGATCTGCTTCCATCGCTTCAAGAAATTTTAGACGGATTCTGGTCGCGCGCTCAACCTGAGCGAGGGTATACCGTTTCGTCAGACGCGCTTCTTTCAAAATCGCCCCAACGGTTCTCATAAACAGAGAGCTTAGAGATGCTTAGTAGCTTAGGAGTTTAGCAATATGAATTTACACTAAGCTCTCTAAACTCCTAAACTTCTACACTTCTTTATTCGCTAGTTGTGCTAAATAGTCATCCGGATTTTTCACTAATACGTCGCGGGGTTTGGATCCTTCCCCGGGACCGATGACACCAGCTTCTTCTAATTGATCCAAAATCCGTGCAGCTCGTGCATACCCTACGGACAATCGGCGCTGAAGAAGCGACGCTGACGCTTTATCATGCTGACATATAAGTCGTAGCGCATCTTCAAAAAGCGCATCTTTCCCATCGCTGACGCCACCGCCCTTTCGCATCGAGGCCACTGATTGGGTCGTCACTTCTTCCGTGTACTGAACCGGCTGGTTTTTGCTCCTCAAAAAATCGACAACCTTCGCTACCTCGTGATCCGATACATACGTCCCTTGGATACGACTCGGTTTTGATTGGTCAGCCGGAATATATAACATATCTCCACGCCCCAATAACTTTTCTGCTCCCGGCATATCCAAAATCACACGCGAATCAATCATGGAGGATACGTTAAAAGCAATACGCGTTGGCACGTTGGCTTTGATAAGCCCGGTAATGACGTCAACACTCGGCCGTTGCGTGGCTAAAACCAGATGGATACCGGTTGCTCGGGCCATCTGTGCAATTCGACAAATGGTATCTTCAACTTCTACCGGTGCATATGCCATAAGATCCGCAAGTTCATCGGTGAGAATGACGATATAGGGCATCGCCTGAAATCCGGATAATTCGTTAAATCCATCAATATTGCGTACTCCAACTTCCGCAAATTGCTTATACCGGCGCTCCATTTCGCTCGTAGCCCACCGGAGAGCCGAGAGAATTTTGTCCGGTTCTACAATAACCGGCGTCAAAAGATGCGGAATCCCGTTGTAACAGGTTAATTCAACCCGTTTGGGATCAACCATAATCAGACGTACTTCTGATGGGTTTGTGCGAAATAACAGGGATGTAATCCACGCGTTGATAAGTACCGACTTTCCTGATCCGGTAGTACCGGCTACCAATACGTGCGGCATTCTCCCGATATCCGCAATGAGCGGACTCCCCGATACGTCCAAACCGAGTGCGACGGAGAGTTTGCTCTTTGCTTTTCGAAATACGTCGGACTGCAACATCTTTTTGAGCGTGACAAACTCCAAGCCGCGATTGGGTATTTCTATGCCCACTAAATTTCTTCCCGGAATCGGCGCCTCGATACGGACTTGACCAGTCGGCGCCGCGAGAGCCAATGCTAAATCGCTTGATAGAGAAGTAATTTTGGAAACTTTTGTCCCGAGGGCAATTTCTATTGCGTACTGGGTAACTGCGGGACCGGTATTTACTTCAGCAACTTTTGCAGTAATGCCAAAACTCTCCAGCGTCTTTTCAATGACGGACGCGTTTCTTCGCACATCGCCGCGATCCGCTTTTTGTCCGGGTCCATCAGAGAGAAGTGATAACGGCGGATATTCCCACATGCCCATATCGGGAGGTTGGGCGAGGATCGTGTTAGAAATTTTCATATCAGACTTCGCGTTTACTCCGGCGAGTGTCTGCTGCTTTCCGCCTATCGGAGGGGGCACGATAGGAGCTTTAATCATCACCGGATTTTCATCCGTTTGTCCTTTTATTTTGAGAGGTAATTTTTCCTGATCAAATAAGGGCCGATCATTCTTGGAAAATAGCGATCCCAAGAAATTGCCGATCCACTGCACGATCACCTGTCCTCCCACGAGAAGGAAATTGACGACTTTATCAAGAGACGCGTTAAATAGGATAATAAAACCGATAATCAAAATACCTAAATACACCAAAACCGAACCCTCGGCAGACGCATACCCGGTTACGGTATTCCAAAGCCATTCGCCGACTAACCCCGCCTGCGTCAGCCCCATAAGCGACACGAGCATGAGCCCAAGTCCTAATGAAACATTGGGTTTACTGATATTCGATTTGATTTTGAAAAATAGAAGGCTGAGGACCACGAGAAACGGCGGAATGCCATACATCACCCACCCCACGTGGTACATAAGTTCTTCCCGCAGTTTCGAAAGCACGGCTCCTTCACCGAAAAAAGAGAGCGTGACTGTACCGGCAAATAGCCAAAGCCACACGGCTCCCACGGTATAGATCGTTTGCTGTTTCAGTTTTAGCTGAAAGTGGCTCCGTTTTTTGTATTTGCGTCTTCCCCCACGAAAAAGAGAACGTCTCCTTCTGGACATGAAGATAGTATAGATGGATACGCCGATCACTTCAACTTGGAGATCACATATCGCGTCACTAGACCTCCACAATCACGGGGACGATGAGGGGAGAGCGGCCGGTTTCTTTGAGGAGAAATCGACCCAGATTTTCCTCCACGTTTTTCCGCACAAAATGCCAGTCAATCATCCGACCCTTTTTCAGCCGCAAGGAATTGTTGACCACGAGTTTTGCTTTATCCAGTAATCCTCCGGACTCACGGATATACACAAATCCCCGCGAAATGATATCGGGCTCCGCGGTCACCCGGCCGGTTTGACGCTCCATAGGAACGACCACGACCACAATGCCCTCGGTCGCTATAGTCTGCCGGTCGCGTAATACGACGTCGCCAACGTCTCCTACCCCCAACCCGTCTACCATCACGTTTTCAAGGTTAATGGTTTCCACAATCCTCGGAGGGATACCTGATCGAAACTCTAATACCTGCCCTTCTTCGGGAATAAGAACGTCTTTTTTGCCGTACCCCAAATCTTGAGCAAGCCTGCGGTACTGCATGATGTGTTTGTACGTCCCGCCGATTGGGAATACATACTTAGGCCCGACCGCTGAGAGCATGAGCATGAGATCTCCCTGACTCCCGTGACCGGATACATGAAGGTCTTCCATGATATCGGAATAAGCGACGCGTGCGCCTTTCCGGTACAATTGCTCGATGAGGGTGTTTATCGCATTTTCGCTTCCCGGTATGGGATCAGCGGAAAATACGACGGTATCCCCTTCGTCAATCGTTACAAATTTGTGATCGTCGTTGGCGGCTCGCGACAGCGCCGATCCTTCCTGTCCCTGAGCTCCGGCCATGATAAGACACTGCTTCGTGGGCGGCACACGCCGTAGATCCCGATCCAGAATGAGAGCCTCGCGCGGGAAGCGCATATACCCCAACTTGACTGCCTCTTCCGTATTCTGGTCGATGCTTCTCCCAAAAAGCGCGATTTTGCGGCCGTTTTTCAGTGCAATTTCTATAGCCAGTTGTATGCGCGAGATATTGCTGGATTGGGTGGTAAAAATAAATTTTCCGCTGCATAGGGATATTTCTTTTTCCAGCGTCTGGCCGACAATTTGTTCTGACGCCGTAAACCCCGGCCGCTCGCTTCCCAGACAATCGGAAAGCATGCAAAGAACTCCACGTTTGCCGACGGCCGTTATTTTCCCAAGCTCCGATAATTTTCCGTCTAAAGGATCGAAATCGAACTTGAAATCGCTCCCGTGATAGAAAATACCGATGGGAGTCTCGATAATGAGGTTTGCCGCATCCGGAACCGAGTGGGTCACCCGAGCAAACGAAACGGTAAACGGCCCGATCCGAAGAGTTTGGCTAAAATCTACCGGAGTGACTTTTGTTTTGATATTTCGTTCCCGGAGTTTAATGTTGGTAAATGCGGCGGTAAGGGTGGTTCCCCACATGGGAAATTTGCCGAATTTACCGTATAAATGGGCTATCCCACCAATGTGATCGTCATGTCCGTGGGTAAATACCAAACCCCGGATTTTATCTTTTTTATTTTCCAGATACCGCACGTCAGGTAATACCAAGTCCACGCCAAACATCTCGGCATCCGGAAACCCCATGCCACAGTCGACGATGAGAATGTCGCGGAGTTTTCCGTCATACCGATATTCATAGACATACATGTTCTTTGTCACGTTGCCGATGCCGCCCAACGGAATGAGCCGTATCGAGGCTTTTCCACTCCCCGAAGACCCTTCAAAAATCTGATTAGGGCGGTGTCTCGTAAAATTAAATTTCATATGGTATAGGAATTATGCAGTTGCATTCAGTTTAGATTGTCATTCTCGCGTTAATCCTGTAAGGAAAAACGAGAATCGGATCCTCCTGTCCCGACTTCGCCAAGGCTTCGCCGGGCGAGCAGGCCGGAGGATGACAGAGTACGAATTCTCATTTAGTAACTCTCTATAAACGATTTCACATTCTCCTCTGAAAGATGGACCGTTGCCGTTTTCCCCTCCACAATCTGCCGAGCTACTTTCCGGCAGACCGTATTTATGGTCCGCTCTAGGCTTCGGATACCCGAATCATATCCTAAGGGGCGCACGAGTTTCGGCCATAAATTTTCATCAATTGTCAAATTTTCGCTCGTTAATCCGGATTCGCGCATAAGCTCCGGCAACACGTAGTCTTTGGCGATTTTTATTTTTTCTTCATCCGTGTACGAAGGCATTTGTATAGGCCCCAACCGATCCAATACAGCCGTAGCAATATTCGTCGTATTATTGCTCGTTGCGACAAAAAGGACATCAGACAAATCAAACGAGTAATCCAAATAATGATCGGTAAATGCCACATTCTGTTCCGGATCGAGAAGCTCAACAAGCACACCCATGATATCGCCGCGCGTATTTTCCGCCACGCGATCTATTTCATCCAGGAGCATCACGGGATTTTTGGTTCCTGCAAATCGGAGCCCCTTCAGTACCAACCCTATTTCTGCGTCCGGTCGGACACGGGATTGACCGCGAAGATCAAGCGCAT
>CAZOTW010000073.1:0-5500 GCA_964582845.1 uncultured Gammaproteobacteria bacterium | reverse complement strand
GTTGTGAAAAAAGGCACGCTTCGAATGGGGAGCGTGCTGTATGAAGGCGCAAAGGTAGTAGCAAAAGTCCGGGCAATGTTTGACGAGCACGGAAAGGGAGTGTCCTTTGCCCCGCCGGCAAAACCCGTTGAAGTTCTCGGATTTACCCTTCTTCCGCCGGTAGGATCAGTTCTTCGTGATGCCGCATCCGCAAGTACTCAAACGCAAACACCCAAAAGGCAGGAGCAATATACCGCTTCACGGCTTCCGGATTGGCTTAAACCCGTAGCTGAACAGGAGAAGGAAAAACTCAATATTATTCTTAAAGCGGATACATCAGGGTCGCTTGAAGCGATAGTATCTTCACTGAACGAACGCGTAAGAGTGATTACCAGCGGAATTGGCGATATCACGGATGCAGATGTGCTTTTGGCGAAGTCGACGAAATCTTTTATTATCGGCTTCAATGTGAAATGTCCTCCGGCTGTTTCTAAGCTCGCACAGACAGAAAAAGTAATTTTTCGGACGTATTCGATCATTTATGAGCTTTTGGACGAGTTAACCGAGGTAGTTTCCGGGATGAAGGAAGTGCTCACGCAAGAACGCGAGCTGGGTGAAGGCGTCATTATTGCCGAATTTCCCTTTGATAAGTTCCGTATCGCAGGGACAAAAGTATCCTCAGGACGGCTCGCTCGTGGAGACAGCGTGAAACTGGTGCGTGGTGACACAGAGATCGGAAGAGCGAAAATTAAATCTATCCGTGTCGCCAAGGATGAAGTGACCAAAGTAGAAGAAGGGCGCGAATGTGGCGTTCTATTGGACCGACAGGTTGCTTTTCAACAAAATGATGGTATAATCGCTGTTACTACAGGCTAATAGAGAGGCTTAGAGGGCTTAGAGAAAGCTTAGAGAGCTTAGACTAGAGAAGCGTAGAGGGCTTAGCAAGATCAGAAGTTCAGAGAGCTTAGTAAGACCAGAAGCTTAGTAATGCAAAACCCAAACTTCTAAGCTACTAAGCTTCTAAACTTCTAAGCATCTTTTTACGATATGGATTTTACGAATGACATAACGAAAATTAAAGGACTGTTGGACGCGACACAAGATGTCCTCATCGTCACCCATGAGCATCCGACATTTGACAGTATCGGGAGCACACTTGCGCTTTATTTAGGACTTGCCGGACTCGGCAAAAAAGTCACCGTTGCATGTCCTGATCAAGTGACGGTTGAGCTTTCGAGCTTCGTAGGAGTAGATAAAGTTATTTCGGAACTCACCACGAAAAATTTCGTTATTTCGCTTGATTACGTCGACGGCTCAATCGAGAAAGTAAGTTACAATATCGAAGGCGACAAATTTAACCTGGTCATAGAGCCGCGCGCAGGATTTGAGTCATTTTCTTCTGAAAAAGTACATTTTTCTCACACAGGAAGTGCCGCCGGCCTCGTTATCACCGTTGACACGATTCATTTGGGCGGGCTCAAAAAGCTCTACGATGAGGATAAAGAACTGTTTGCCGCAAAGCCGGTGGTCAACATCGATCGGCATCCAAACAATGCGCATTATGGGCACACGAATATGGTGGATCCGCTCGCTTCATCGACTGCCGAAGTAGTGTGGCAATTATTGACCGGTTTGGGTGTGGCGATTACCCAAGATATAGCGACGAACCTACTTAATGCCATATATGGTGCGACGAATAGCTTTCAAAATGCCAATGTCACAGCTGGTGCATTTGAGGCAGTGGCTCAAGCACTCAAAGCAGGCGGAAAACGATTTGGTACGCCTCAATCGGTTGAAGAGATTCCCGTGGGTCCCCAGTCCGTCGGTAGTGCGACGCTTCCGAGAGCGTCTTCTCCTTCGCCCGTAAGAACAGTTCCGACCCCACCTGCAGGCGTACCAAAAGCGGCTCCCGCGGCAAAGCCAGCGGCAGCCCCGCCCGATTGGCTCAAACCAAAAATCTTCAAAAGCACAAACATTGCCTAAAGGATAGTAATCCAGTAAAAAAAATCCATGACCGCAGCGAGAGTAAGGGGAGAAAGTCAATTCAAAGATGGTTCACGTGGTCGCGTTAGCATGTTATTGGCAGGACCGGAGGAAGAGGGTGGGGATTCGGGAACATATCCATTGGATCCAGAGTGCAAGTCAATAGCGGTGGTCACTCCTGTTACGAAGAGTGTATTCCTTTATACTGCCGAGTGCGACGTAGCAGTTGACAGCAAACCTCTCAGAGATGTTCCTAATACAATTGAATTACATGAAGGACAAACCGCCCGTGTTACCAGTCGATTACATAAACAAGGGGAAAGACCTCTCTCTATTACCGTAGAAATAAAGCCTTCAATGCGAGAATTCGAAAGATGATCCGGGTAGGTTAGGTTTTCTTATTGTAAATTTCTTCCGGATGATGTAAAATACGAAGCATTGGAGCCAAGAAACGCTCCTTTTTCGATATCATGCGCAGGGTAGTGACCCCGCATGGGACTACCACCAGATATGGCGAAATCAAAACCAGAAAAAAAAGAAAGTGCGACGAAAGCACAAAAGGCAACAGGTAAAAAAACTCCAACAAAAACAGCAAAGAAAGAGCCAGTAGTTGTTGTCCCCGTACCAAGTGAAGAGAAGTTGGAGGTTATTTCTCAATTTCAGGTAAAAGAGGGCGATACAGGAAGTCCGGAAGTACAAGTCGCACTTCTTACCAAACGCATCGAAAAATTAGTTTCCCACTTGAAAACGAACCCAGCAGACAATCATTCGCGTCGTGGATTATTGGGAATAGTCAGTAAACGCAGGAGACTCCTGAATTATCTTGAGAAAAAAGATGCGGGGCGGTACAAAGCGATAGCGCATAAATTGGGGTTAAGCAAATGATCCCTCGAAAACCTCGAGAATCAAGTAGTATGAAGATTATCAAAAAGTCCATAGAGGTAAGCGGAAGAACTCTTTCATTAGAAGTTGGGCGTTTTGCCGAACAGGCAAATGCTGCAGTGCTTGCCCAATACGGTGACACGATGGTGCTTGCCACGGTGACCGCCGCAAGTAAAGAAACGACTCTCGATTATTTCCCATTGAGCGTTGAATACGTTGAACGGTTGTACGCAGGGGGCCGTATCAAAGGATCCCGATGGGTGAAACGGGAAGGAAGACCTACTGACGATGCGGTATTGGCAGGTCGGGTGATCGATCGATCCATCCGCCCGTTATTTCCTAAAACTTATAAACATGATGTCCAGGTGATTATTACCGTCCTTTCTGTCGACGGCGTTAATGACCCGGATGTATTGGGGTTGGTGGCTACATCAGCGGCCTTAGCGATATCATCTATTCCCTGGAACGGTCCGGTTGCCGGTGTTCGCATGGGATACGTGAGCGGAGACAATAATGGCGGCGAAAATTCCTATTTGGTGAATCCGACCATTACGGAACAAGATTTAAGTGAATTTGACTTCGTGGTCTCTTCGACCAAAGAAAAAGTGCTCATGCTTGAAGGTGGATTTTGCGAAACACCGGAAGACGTGACGTACGAAGCAGTGCTCAAAGCAAAAGAGGTAAACGGTAAAATAATTGATCTTATTGAAGACCTCGTGAAGGCAGTAGGCAAAACCAAAGCGCCATCAGGAGAAACCGCTGGGGCAGATGAATTGAAAGCAAAGATCGTGAAAGATTACAAAAAGGAAATGGAACAGGCATTTGCCAAGAAAGCAGAAAAAGAATTCGGAGGTGCGGAAGTTGCAGAGCTCGCCAAGGCCATAGCGGAGACATACGGAGCGGAATATACAGTAAAAGCTATTGAGGACGCGCTGGATGCTCTTTTCAAAAAGAAAGTGCGAGTAGATATTTTAGAAAAAGGGAAGCGATTTGACGGACGAAAGGTCGATGAGATACGGAAATTGGAATCCCAAGTCGGTATACTGCCAAGAACTCACGGTAGCGCCATGTTTAAACGCGGACAGACCCAGGTTCTTACCGTCGCGACACTCGGGACCCCATCGCTTGAACAGCTCATTGAAAGTCCGGCAGGTGAAGAATCAAAACGGTATATTCATCATTACAGTATGCCGCCGTATTCAGTGGGCGAGACCGGGCGCGTTGGAACGCCATCCAGGCGGGAAATTGGACATGGGGCCCTCGCAGAGCGCGGACTCCTTTCGGTCATTCCGCCCGAGGAAGAATTTCCTTATACCATACGATTAGTGAGCGAAGTCATGTCGAGTAACGGTTCTACGTCTATGGCATCGACCTGCGGATCTACGCTTGCCCTCATGGATGCGGGAGTGCCCATTCGTGACCCGGTTGCCGGTATATCCATAGGCCTTATGACGGCAGGAAAAAAATATATACTTCTTACGGATATCCTGGGGATAGAAGACTTTGCCGGTGATATGGATTTTAAAGTCGCAGGGACCAAAAATGGCATCACCGCAATACAACTGGATGTAAAAATTGACGGGCTTACCGACGAAATCATTAAAGAAACGTTTGAAAGGGCGAGAGTCGCGCGAATGGCTATTTTAGAAAAAATGCTTTCCGTCTTGCCAAAATCAAGACAGTCTCTTTCGAAGTACGCGCCGAAAGTGCAACGTATTAAAATTCCCGTAGAGAAAATCGGCGAAGTCATCGGTCCCGGTGGAAAGATGATCCGACAGATTATCGCCTCAACCGGTGCCACCGTGGACGTCGAAGACGACGGGACGGTGATGGTATCAGGAACCGATGAAGAAGCGGTTGCCAAAGCGGTGGAATGGGTGAGCGGGTTAACCAAGGATATTCTGGCAGATGAAGAGTATGACGGGGAGGTAAAACGCATTCTCCCTTTTGGTGCGTTCGTTGAGATACTTCCCGGGAAAGAAGGCATGGTGCACGTATCGCAAATGTCTACAAATTACGTGAACGACCCCAATGACATAGTGAAGATCGGACAAAAAGTTCATGTACGCGTGATGGAGATAGACGATCAACACAGAGTAAACCTCTCTATGCTTTTCGGCGAAGATGCCAAAAAGAGCCCACCGCGCGAACGATCAGATCGTGGTGGAGATAGGCCGAGGCGTGGATTTGACCGAAGACGTCGATATTAACTCCTTCATCTTCATTCTTTTCTCTATTCCGCAAGGGACCCCCATGAGTTATGATAAAGAGAGATGCTCCGAAAAATTGAAGGCGTCTACTTAGGGTATGTCAAAACTGTCCGATGAAATTGCTGGACTTCGTAAAAAAATCACGGAAGCCAATATTCCTCCTGATTTGGAAGCCCGAGTGTCGGGAAACCTGGAAGAAATCACCCGGCTTGAAAATGATATTGCCGCGCGCGTGCATATAGAACAGATGCTTCGGTATATCGATTGGGTCGTGAACCTCCCCTGGAATAATAGGACAACCGACGTTTTAGATCTGGCTCATGCGCGGGAAGTTTTGGACTCAAGAGGCAACCCCACTGTTGAAGTGGACTTGAAAACGAAAGAGGGTTTATTCAGGGCTATGGTTCCTTCTGGAGCCAGCACCGGCCTGCATGAGGCGGTTGAAC
>CAZOTW010000072.1:5409-5656 GCA_964582845.1 uncultured Gammaproteobacteria bacterium | reverse complement strand
CCGAGATCTCCTGTTGCCCCCGTCGGACCATTGCCCGTTGCACCCGTCGGACCAGTTCCACCGCCAGCAACACCGGCTGCCCCCGCAGTTCCCTGGGCACCTGCTGCTCCTGAAGCACCCTGGGAACCAGTGGCTCCAGTGGCACCAAGCCCACCCACACCAAAAGGCACGTTGGTGAGCCGTAGTTGCGTTATCCCATTATCCTGAATCACTTCCAATTGCGGACTGAGGCTTTCGATATTCGTTA
>CAZOTW010000072.1:0-5392 GCA_964582845.1 uncultured Gammaproteobacteria bacterium | reverse complement strand
CCCCCTCATCTTCGTCCCGCCGGGCGATAATCGCGGCGGCGACAGACCCGACGCTGATTACCGGCGTTGAACCGGGAGCTGCGGGAGCACCGAGTAAAGAAGCATCATCAGCCGCAGTCACTCCAAGCACATTCTCCGTCGGATTCCCCTGACTGCTATAGACCAATTTCAAAAGTTCCCGCATCACGAGCTGCGACGTGCTATCCGGAGAAACGAGCGACGGACGGACGATCAGATTTATCAATTCCCCCCGTGGCGTTATCCTCCCGTTAGCCTGCTTTTTATCGGCAAACGCTAAAAACTCAAAGTCCCCGACGAGCTTTCCTCCCCGGATGATCGCGTTACGAAACTTTACCGGTAAAATCGTCCCGTCCGGCAGCTTGACGCCGGATATGAGCCGGTCGACGATGTTTACCGATTCCCGGTTACCTTTTTTCGTGAAAAACAGATCAACCGTGTTATTATTCTCAGTGATGACACCGTACTCACCGTTGGGGTAGCGCACCTGCACGTCACCCTGATACTGGTCACTGGACACATCCGCCTGGAGGATTGTGGCATAAGAAAACGACCCGTCACTTCGAAGCACCGTCTGAAGAAATGGTCCATCGTAAGAGCTTTTTTCCAATATGCCCTGACTGAGGCTCGTCACCTCAACGATCGTCCCGCGCGGCTTTGCCGTAGTTTCCATCGGTTTAGTACCCGAGACTGCTCCTTGATAAATGGAAAACACAATGCTTGCGACAATTACGAAAGCCAGGAGCGAAAACACCGGCGTAAACCGGAGCGAAGCATTTATGTCATACAGGCGTTTCATGAGTGAGTACTTGGAAAAACCGGTAAAAATACTGGTACAAACTTGTAAAAACTGGTAAAAACAGCCTCCAGAAAAAACGCAAAAATTCCGCTTGGCGGAATTGACCCTTCGGCAACGATGGTCTTTTCGCGGCACCTCATGAGCTATCCCCCCTGATTCTTGGCCGCTTTTTCTTCATGGCGGCAAGCGTTTCTGCAGTCCGATTCGTCCGCCCGCTGGCGGACTCGGTTGCATCGAAGGAAGCAGGTGGCACGGTCGTACGGAGCCGATACCCCAAAAGAAGCACACCGATAATGAGCATGCTTATAATAATGAGGGAAAATATCATGATGCTTGCGGCGTTGGTCGCGTGGAGGACAGTCGCCATAGGCGCTTTCACGGCAATCCCCCAACCGACAGGATCTATGCCGTCATAGGCGATGATGCTCCGAATGCCATCCGCGGTATAGCCTTGGGTTTGCCCGTGTTGACCGCTTAATCCCAACCGTACTTCATCCCCCTGGTCTACCTCAACGCCGATAAGCGAACGATCCTGTTGGATCACCCGTTTGGCATTTTTGTCTATGACGGTAAAATGTTCGTCATTCTCACTTGATGCGACCTGCTGGAGCTTGGCACCCAATTCTTCCAAATCCATCATGCCGACAAGAACCCCCATGACGCTCTCTTCTGTCGAAAACACCGGCACGGCGACGACAATTTCATCTTGACGTGTATTATCCGGCTGCGTTTCCGAGATAACCGTCATATATGGTTTCTGCGTCGCAAGTGCCTGCGCCACGTAGTCCCGAGCCGATATATTCCCTTTTTCCGATACGCCATACGGATATGCCGTAACGACGTCGCCGGTTTTGTTGACGACGACGACACGCTTCAAATTATTATTGGTTTCAAATAGCCCACGGCTTAATCCCGCGAGTCCCTGGCTGTCTTCGCTTTTGAGAGCTGTCACAAAAATCGAGTTTTGCGAGGTTGCAATCAGTGCGCTTTGGGCTTGATCAAGAGCCGATTCCAAAAATGTCTTGCCGTAGATGACCTTATTTCCCAATTCCCGTTCGGCATATTGAATGATGTTCGTTTGCAATACCCGTAACATGCCCACAGTCCCCAAAAACAGAAGGAGAATCATGCCAAAAACGCTAAAAACAAATGCCCGATCCCGTTTGTGTGTGAAGGTGAGTAGATCCCATATGGGCATAATGAGCGATAACAGCCCGACCTGGAGGATAAACAGTGACCGTCCCCAATACAGGTTTTCCGCATAGTGAAGGGACAAGGCGATCACAAGGGCAGCGACGGCCATCATGCCGATCCAAAACACCTTCCGGTGTTGGTTGTACCCTAAGAACAGCACAAACGCGATTGCTAAAACCAGACCAAGCCATACATATGCCACGACCTGAGATGGGAGCGCCACAAAGGAAATAATCGCACTGATACTGGATTTTTGCGCAGACGCCAATGCCGCTGCCGGGAGAAATCCTAAAAATGCCACGACATAGATCGCAAAACTCGCAATCCCCCCAAGTGCGACAAAAAAATTCACAAGGAGCAATATGGCCAATGTCCCGAAAATCACGACCCCTTCAAAGTCATGGATCTGCCATAGGATAACGGCAAACCACCCATAGGCAACAAGACAAACGATATGGAAAAACCGATGCCACGTGCTCCATTTGCGTCCGACCACGTCGGTAAGTAAAAGCCCCAAGCCCCCGGCCAGAAGCATGGTGCGGATCGCCGGCACCCACATCACATACGAAGCCACCGAAAATTCCTCAAACATGCGGGAAAACAAAAACATCGAAAGTCCCAATATGACCGCGCTTATCCCGGTAAACCAGTCAAAGAGACTCGGCACATCTACCTTGTGAACGCCGGTCCCGTTAGCGAGCGTTACGAGAAGCGGCTCATGGGCGGGTTCTGGAATCCCGCCGGCTGCCCCCCGCTCCTGGGCGCTCTGCTGAGGCATCGCCATAAGCTCTTTGAGGATGGGAGTCATCGCCTGTGCGGAGACTGTCGCCGACCCTGCTCCTTTATTTGCGAGAAGCAGCCGATCGAGCTCTGATTGCGGAATACGAAATCTGCCGCGCCCGACCCGTACTCCTTTGATGCGTCGTTCTTTTAGAAACGTATAGATGCTATTGGTGGAATAGCCTAAAATTTCAGCAACTTGTTTAACGGTGTAGGTGGCAGCCATGGACAGGACGGTAACAAGTGAGACTCGCAAGGGCACTGTATTGCTCGTTTCGCTCGTTAGCCTCGGTTTTTACCAATCCGTACAACTTTGTACAAACATATTTACTCATTTGTACAAGTTCTTCTTGGTATATACCTACTATTGAATAATAAGGAAACGGCTGTCAATGAGTAGTTTTCTAGGGTAAATTATCTTATCATAATCTTATCAATATAAAAGAAAAATGCCTCTATTTTGCTTCATTTCGTATTTCAAAAAGCAATTGACAACGATGATAAGATTATGATAAGAAAGTATTACGACCTATTTTGATATTTCACGGAGGATTTTTTCGGGTGAAAAGGGTTTCGCGCGGTGAGCGGAACTTTTGCCTTTTAACTTTTGCCTTTTGACTTTTGACTTTTGCCTTTTAACTTTTAACTTTTGCCTTTTAACTTTTTTATGTTGCACCTAGCCTATACCGTTTCTTCTGACCTCAAAGATACGCTCAATCGTATCGACCTCTTACGCCAACAAGTCCTCGTCACCCCTTTAGCCCCCAAAATTGAACTCAAGCTCACGTGGGAAGCGAAGTTTCACCGGGTCTATGGATCTCTGGCCCTTGCGGACAACCCGTTAAGTAAATCGCTCATGCTCAAGCTCCTTACCGGAGAAACAAGGGCAGAATCTCAAGTCACCAGTGACGTTATGACCTACAAAAAGGCGCTCGACTCTATCACCTCCATCTGGCCCGGAAGCCCCAAACCGATCACGTTTTCCGTCATTGAGACTATCTGCGAGACCATTGCGGGTCGACAGATCGATATGGTCCGCCGCGGCCTACGGGAGCACGAAGCCGACATAAAACAGCTTCTGGAATACCTGCAAGACCAAAGCGAACACCCTATCATCCAATCTGCCATTGCCAACGTCCAGCTCTGTGTCCATCCGCCGTTTGCCGAGGATAAAGGAAGGGTGGCCCGGCTTCTTTCGTATGTCTTTTTGTCGAAATCCGGCTACGGCGTCCGCGGCCTTCTGTCACTTGAAAAACACTGGATACAATCTCCCGGCGTCTATCATCTCACCGTCGAAGCCGTCCGCACTCACGAAAATCTCACGCCGTGGCTTGAATACTTTGCCACCACCGCTATTTCAAGTTTTGAAGAAACGCTTCGGGACATCGCCGCCAGCCGGCTGCATCTGGAGCTCCCTGCTGACTTTTGGGAGCTCAATGACCGGCAAAAGGCACTCATGGGCCACCTGGATAATCCGGGGAACACCATGACCAATAAAAAGGCGCAGAAACTTACCGGCGTTTCGCAAATCACTGCCTCGCGGGACCTCGCTAAGTTAACCAAACTGGGTCTTGTTTTTCCCCGCGGCAAAGGGAGATCCATCTACTATACGAGGGTATAAAATCTCGCCACGCGGGCCCACCAACGAGCGCTTCGGGAAATGCATTTTTCGTGGACGCTCAGAGCCTCTGAATAACCAAACATATGGGATTACCGCTTCGCTCAATGAATCCCGCCTGTCCTATTGATGCCTATGATACCCATGCATTCGGGCGGGATTCAGTGCCACTCAAAATGATTTCCCTTTGCGCTTATGGCTATGCAGGCTGTGCCTAACTCGTTGTTTTTACAAGTTTATACCAGTTTATACCTATTTTTTTACTAGTTTGTACCATTGAGTAATCATATTTAGGGCGCTATAACAATCCAATTGACCTATACTCACGAATCCTACACTCACCAACCTTATCGCAATCGCTCGGGAACGCACGGATGAGCGCACGCAAAGAGAAGTTGGCGGGTCCTGTCAACTGCGTGTTCCAAGCGATTCCTCGCCCCGCACCAACCGCAAATACTCGTCTATCACGTCTTCTGACCACATACCTACCTTTAGGGTGTTTTTGAACGATACGAGAGGCATTCGTGCGCGGCTCCGGGAACGCTGGATCCGCCAGCTGGCGGATCGCAGTTGCCACCCGCGAAATACAATGAGTTTTAAAAGAATTCTAAGCTATCACGCGGGTGACGCGGCAGGACCCGCTACGAGGGGCACCTAAAAAATATTCCAAACGGCGACCGAAAATCTGAGGCTAACCAAGGTTATCCACATAATAGTTTTTACAAGTTTATACCAGTTTATACGGTTTATTTTACCAGTTTGTACCTGTTTGTATATCCAATATGGACGATTGTGACAATATAAACTCAAAATATCACCATAAATATACCCTTGACACTAAAAGTCGAAAAAGATAGGTTTGCGCTTAAAAATAGCCATAAATTCTCGGATTTTTTCGGCAGGCCGTGGTGTTTCTTTTCCCATCTTTTTCTGTTAGAGCGCGTGGGAAACAGCATGTTGTTGGGACCCGTTCCCCGTAAGCC
>CAZOTW010000071.1:2162-5738 GCA_964582845.1 uncultured Gammaproteobacteria bacterium | reverse complement strand
TTTACGTCTGTTTCAATAGAAAGAAGACGATTAGTAATAGATTAATAAGACTCAACGGGATGATAATTGCGGCAAATAGGATGAGCGCCCGGAACCTGAGGCCGAAGATTTTTGTGAAAAAGTTGGATAAGCCGATGGCGACGAGAGGCAGCGAACTTACGAACATCCGTCCGCTGTAAGATGCTCCTTGCCACCACGTGCTCCAGCTTGCGATGACAAACAATTGCAGAAGAACGATGAGAGCCATGAGTTTGGCTGGGAACAACTTGCTTTTTAACCATAAGCCGACAAACCCGATGGCAACGATAGGCGTCCAGAGGATGAGGCCGTTTTGAAGAGAAAACAGAACGCCCACGATATGCGGGTGCAGAAAATCAAATCCCTCAAGCGTCCCTAGGTACGGACTTATCCAGAATTTTCCATACAGCAGCTGCCACGCGACAAGTTGGGGGAGAAAGGCGATGAGAAGGCCGCAAAAGACCATTACAATTTTTTTCAAGGCCTCGCCTTGAAATCGAAGTCCACCAAGGCGAGTCCTTATGAAATTTGGAACAAGGAGTGCCCCATACGCTAAATCTTGTGTACGAACAAGGGCACAAAGTCCAAGCGACGCTCCAATCAGCAGCCAATTTTTGGGTTTTTGAAAAAGAAATGTGAGAAAGAGAGCTGCTGCGAAAAATGACACCGCGTGCGAATTGACGGTATCAAGCGATCCGTAGAACAAGAGATTCGTAGCTCCTGCAATTGCCACTACTCCCGCAAGGCTCGGTAACCGACCGAAGTATTTATTGAGAATTCCATATAGCAAAACGAGCCCGAATATCCCGTACAAAACGCTTGATAACCCGACGATGAACTGATATGGAAATTCATATCCGGAACCGCGAACGAGGATATGTGTCCATAAAAACCACGGGGCCCAAAGGACAGCGGGGCCGATCGAATATTTATTGCCGGGGATAGCAAGCGGTGTAGTAGGTTGTGACGCGTGAAAGTAGGAATACTCATTGCTGAAATTGATATCACGATCGACAAGGATCGAACGCATCCACGAATAATAATAGATTCCGTCGCCATACACTGTTTTGTGAAGATAGAGCGCGTGAAGCGAAAATCCCAGAACATAGAGAAATAATACTGCAAGAAATACTTTTTGCGTCATATTTCCACGTAGTCTAACCAAAGGCGCGACCTACTTCAAGCGTGTGACAGAATGGAGCCATGCGATGGTCTATGAAATTAATGACATGGGCACGCTATGTTTTGCTTCTTACCGTCCTAGTTCTCATTACACTCCATACAAGCCTGCAATTCGGATTCTGGAAAGACGATTGGATGTCAGTTTGGTACGGCATATATCAGCCGAATTTATTGCTTAACGGTTGGATGCACCCTGCGGCGAACTTCGAATACTTTTTTTTGGGCAGACTACTGAACGATAATGTTTTTTTATGGCAACGCATGGGATTGGTTTTGCGGTTTTTTGCTGCGTTATCCGTAGCCAGGTTTGGAGCAACACTGTTTCGATCCCGAAAAGCCGGTGTTGTTGCGGGTATTTTATTTGCTACAACCGTCATCGGTATGGATGCTGCTACCTGGACGAGTGCGTATGTGAGTCTCGTCGTCGTCATTTTCCTCTCCTTAGGATTCCACTACTGGATTTCATATTTGAGAAACACATCGATACCGCTTTGTATTACGGCAATTACTCTGCTACTTATAGCATGTATTTCAGATGTGTGGCGTGTTTTGTGGTTTATCCCGCTTTTACAATATACCGTCTGGATGGAGTCAAAGAGTGCGCTACGTAAGCGATTAATGAAAAAATTTTATTGGATATACGGAATAAGTTTACTTGTGTTACCGATATGCATCAAAATCAGCTGGCCGATTATCAGCGACATGCAAATAGTGCATTTTGTTTCTCAACACTGGTTTAAGCCGACTGTGTTAGTTTCAGGGCTCATGTATGCCGGAAACTTCTTCAATTCGCTTTTTTATATGATTGTCGGATGGATCATCCATTTGCCGGAAGAGGGGACGGTTGGTGTCCATTCCCGATGGCAGGCATATATGGGATTGGGCTTGGTTATTTTTTCCGTAGTTTATATCGTATATGCACGCCTCACGAGGCGAACAAGACAATTGCTTGGATTATTACTGATATGGATATTAGGATTTTACGTATCCAATTGGTTATTTCAGCCCCGTTTAGTATTTGGTGTAAGCCATCGATTTCAGGCAATTTCGGGAGTCGGATTTGTATTGTTTCTTACGTGGATTATTGTCAAAATCCGAAATTCCTTTATAGCCGTGACACTTACCATACTTATCGTTTTACTTAATATATGTGCATCCTGGCGGATATTGACTGAACAATTGACGTATCGCTCCGACACGGTAATACGGAAAAGTTGGGATGTAGTCGATAAAGAAGTATCTCGTACATCAGGTCCTGCAGCACTATATTTTGTAGGTGACGGTTCGGTTTATTATAACGTTTTTGCACTTTCCGGTTCAGCACCGTTAGCGCTATACAGAGGCTATGCTCATATGTCACAATTTCCTGTTGTTGCATATGATATGAAGAATCTTGCATATTTCGTATGTAACGATCATGCAGGGTATCATCGAATACCGGTTGATCGAATTTATGCATGGCATGTAAAAGAAAACGTACTCATTCCTATTCACGAAGAAGTGCGTAGTCGTGTAATAGCTGATTGGTGCATGGTAGAATGAGGAAGAAATATATGATAAGTGTTGTCGTTCTTACCCACAATAACGCTGGCTCGATTGAACAGACGCTTCAAAGTCTCGCTTGGAGCGATGAAATTATCATTATTGATGATTATTCAACGGATAAAACTATTTCAATCGCCTCAACGTATAAAGCAAAAATTATCCAACATCGTTTGAATCATGATTTTGCCGCCCAAAGGAATTTTGGATTAAGTAAGGTAAAAGGCGAGTGGGTGCTGTTTGTCGACAGTGACGAGGTGGTTTCGGAAGAGTTAAAAAAGGAAATTCAGCGTGCGATAAAAGAGACTCGGTATCCTGGATACTTCATGAAACGGCAGGATTATTTCATGGGTCACCCGTTAAAACATGGGGAAACAGGTAAGGTTCGGCTTTTGCGACTTGCGAAAAAAGATGCCGGAATTTGGAAAAGACCAGTCCATGAGGTATGGGATATAAAAGGTGAAACGGGGGAACTTGATTTTCCGTTGGATCATTACCCCCACCCTGACGTCGCACAATTTGTGGCAGATATTGATCGATATTCGTCACTTAACGCGGATTATTTATTTCATAGAGGGGTGCACGTTTCCTGGTGGCAGATCGTCTTATATCCAGTAGCGAAGTTTTTCGTTGACTATGTTTGGTACCTCGGTTTTTTAGACGGAACAGCCGGGGCAATCGTTGCCATCATGATGAGTTTTCATTCATTTCTGTCGCGCGCAAAACTTTTCATGAAATGGCAAACCCGAGAAGGATAGTACGCTTGCTATGTTGATGCCGATCATTTTTATCTGTTTTATCCTGAGTTTGCTGTTTGGGCAACTGGGCGTTTTG
>CAZOTW010000071.1:0-2062 GCA_964582845.1 uncultured Gammaproteobacteria bacterium | reverse complement strand
TTTATTCAATATATATGGTATCCGGAGCTTCGCAATCTATCCTATTTAGGGTGGGATCCGCATTTTTATCGTCTCTTTTCCACGTTATTTGATCCGAATTTCGCAGGAGCCATCATTGTACTTGCCATTTTTTTAGGGGTGTTTTTGATGCAACGCTACCCACGGCAGAAAGCATTGTGGGTACTCCAGATAGTTAATGGCATTGCCCTCTATCTTACCTATTCAAGGAGTAGCTATGTGGCGTTTGCCGTGGCAACGGTGTGTTTCATTCTCTTGCGGAAAAAATGGAAGGCTATTATGTTACTCATCCTTGTTTTACTACTGGTTATCATCGTCCCGAAGCCGGGCGGGAAAACCTTGAGCCTCATGCGTATGGACTCAACGGTCGCGCGGATAGGAAATTGGCAGCAAACAGGGGGACTCATAGGGAAGGCTCCGATTATTGGCTACGGGTTTAATACGCTCCGATTTGTCAAAGAGAGCGGGGTGACCCGTCAGGGTGACGTGATTTCCCGAGCAGGAGCAGGAATTGATAGCAGTGTACTTTTTGTTCTGGCAACGACGGGAATCATAGGTCTTGTCATCTATATGTGGCTCATTTGGTCGATGGTTTCAAATGTGAGACTGGGCAAAATTCCAAAAATCCTGTATGAGGTGTATATCCTTTCCTTGGTAGTTTTAGGTATCCATAGTTTATTTTCCAATAGCCTCTTTTATCCGTGGGTCATGATATGGCTATGGATTTTTACTGCGGGGGTAGAGGACTACGGTTGATATTTTACCGAACGCTCAATAGTGGTTTGGTTTCCTGCTTCGTCTTTGGCAACAATTTTCAATTTGTTATCTCCGGAATTGAGCGGGTAGGCGTAGGTAAATGTGTTATCGCTTTTGATAACGACCATCCGATCGTTTACCGTGACCGTGACGTCGTCATCGGTTTTTCCCGACACCGTCACGGTATTGGTGTCTCCCTGTACAGAGCTATTGTCGGAAGGAGACGTCACCTCCAAAAGCGGCGCTTTATTTTTTATCATAATGGATATGATATTGGATAAATCGCTGGTATTTCCCTTTGTATCTACCAATTTTGCGCTTATCGTATTTTGTCCCTCGATAATCGGGAGAGACCCAACGGAAAATGTACCTTTGGAAGGTACGGTAAGCTTTTTTGCCTCCGTGCCGTTGACGTAGACGATGAGTGTTAAGCTTGGTTTCCCCACACCCGTTACGCGGATAGATGCGCTATTTGTTGCGGCGGGGAGCGGGTCAAGCGTAGGGGGGAGAATGACCGTGCGTTGTGTGGTTTGCGACGTGGGTGGTGATCCTTTGATCCGGTCGACGAAAAGACTAAAGCCTATAAGCAGTTTGAGACCAAAGACCGCAATAAAAATGATTATGGCGACACTTCCGGCAAGCGCAAGCACAAGCCTATGTTTTTGTCGCCGTTCTTCCAATCGTCCAAACCGTGAGAATACCATAGGTATTATTATACTTCTTATTGCAATTGAGCCATTATACCAAAGTGCTCGAACTTATTTTATCAAAAATTCCTAAACTGTGTGGCGGCAAGAAAAAAAGGGGTAAAGGGGAAAATGAATTGCCGCCAGTCTTCCTAAATTGTGGCGCTTCGCGCTTTTATTTTAATCACTCTCCTTTCTCCCCACCTACGCCGAGGCTTCGGCGGACACAGTCGCCCCGCTTCGCGGGGCTCGTCGGGCGCAATATGGAAAGGGGAAACATATTTTAGTTTTGCTTGCCCCGCCACCCATGCGCGCAAAACAAGAAAACACTCCCGAAAACTTTTGATCCCGTATCATCCCACCCACCCAATAATATTGACGGCGGCGCCCCCTCCTCGTTCGCAGGCGCTCCTAGGGTCGCGCTTGCCAATGGCTATTACTTCTACGATCTCTTCCACTCTCTTCCGCGCATACGCGATTTGAGTTTTGGTTTACTATCTCAGCTCACTGCGGGTGGGCAATCCTTTCCCCCTTCGGTCATACCCCGCCTTTTATTGATTTGATACTAATAAGGATGGCGGGGTCTGCCGGTTTCCCCCACG
>CAZOTW010000070.1:0-5881 GCA_964582845.1 uncultured Gammaproteobacteria bacterium | reverse complement strand
TGACCGACCACCGGATCGGCAAATCGTGGCATAATTTAGAAGATATTATCGAAGGAAAAATGCAAAAAGTCACCGAGGCAATGGTCGCGTCTCAAGCGTAACTACCTCTCTATTGGTCTCCCTGATTTCCTAAGGTTATCGTCAGGGATACGTTTTTCCCATCCCGATAGACGGTAATATGGAGCGTATCCCCTACCTTTTTATTGGCAATGAGCTTGGAAAGTTCTGCATTATCGCCGGTTAACCGCGTATTGTCCACATGGGTGATGATATCGTCGGGCTTCATACCGGCCCTTGCTGCGGGGCTCCCCTCCACGACGTCCATAATACACGCTCCCTCAGGAATATCGTTAAGAACCGCCACGTCCCGCATCACCACTTTGTAGCGCACGCCTAAATATGGCCTATTAAATTGTCCTGTTTGATTAAAATTCGTCAGGGCATCTTTGACGATATTGATGGGGAGTGCAAAGCCGATATTCTGTGCATCCTGCGACACCGCTACATTGATACCGATCACCTGCCCGCTCGAGTTCAGAAGTGGACCGCCGGAATTGCCTGGGTTGATGGCAGCACTGGTCTGAAGGACGTTATCCAAGCGTTCTGCCGAACCTTCAAGCGGGCTTCCGGCAGTAATGCCCCGCCCCACGCCGGAAATAACGCCGGTGGTCACCGTAGAACGAAACTCGCCCAGTGCTGTACCTATGGCAATAGCCAATTGTCCGACCTTTATCTTTGATGAATCCCCCATCTCGACGACGGGAAGTCCGCCTGCGTTAATTTTGAGTATCGCCAGGTCATTGATGGGGTCACGGTATATCTTTTGCACATCATGCGTTTTATTGTCTTTGGTGATGACTTTATATTTGGCGGTTGCGTCGCCTACCACGTGCTTATTGGTCACGATAAGCCCGTCAGTGCCCACGATAAATCCCGATCCGATATCCTGCTCCACTTTCTGTGACGAACCGATCTGCCCCTGACGAAACGGCCCAAAGGGATCAAACGGATCAATTTGAAGCACTTGCCCCACTTGCCGGGTTTCTGTGATGCCCACCGTCACGACCGCAGGCGATGCTTTATCCACAACGTCGATAACAACCGATTCCTCAGTAACGACACGCACCTGCTGGTTTACGAGTGGAATAGCGGGAGAAGAAAATAGTTTCGGAAGCTTGATATATCGCTCAAGAAACCCCCAATTTAGCCCAAAGGCACCCGAGCTTATGATGCCGCCGACGACCAAAAGAATAGCGGCTACATACAGGAAAACCGGCTGTGAATTTATCTTTTCCTTTGTCACCATAGTTACCGTACTGGACGGAGGTAGATATTTATTTTAATAGCAATTCCACTGCTTTTGCAAGTTGGGCGTCGCTGGTGGGTTGGGAGTCATCGGAAGACACGACGACGTCCGGAGTGACACCCTTTTTATTGATCCAACTACCATTTGGCAAAAGCCATTTCCCCGTCGTTATATGGAGTCCTGCGCCCCCCGGTAATTCCTCGGGCGTCTGCACCGATCCTTTACCGAACGACGTTTCCCCTACCAACGTCGCCCGTTTGTAATCCTGGAGTGCTCCGGCGGTAATTTCAGCAGCCGATGCGCTACCTTTATTGATCAATACAACGACCGGAACATCCAGGAGTCTTCCTGCTCGCACAACCGGATAATCTTCTTTGGTGCCGTTACTGTTCACTTGAGAAACGACCGTACCGCTTCTGATAAACTCACTTGCGATATAGACGGCACCGTCTAAATATCCCCCCGGGTTATTGCGCAGGTCAAAGATAACGCCTTTCACGGAACCGTTCCTTTGGGCTTCCACAATCGTATCCACTGCCTTCCCCCAATCGTCATTGGTATTGTCGCCGAAACGGGAAAGCTCGATATACGCAATCTTTTCGTTACGGGACGCGAGATTTTTGCTAGTCCCTGTACCCGATATTTCCACGATATCTTTTGGTGCTTTCACCCAGGAGACGACAGAAGGCACCTTTATGGTATCGCGGACAATGACGATGTCTTGTGGCTTTGTGGCTTGGCTATGTAGGATAGAAAGTGTCACGCTCGTCCCCCTGGGACCGCGAATCTTAGCGACCGCCGCCGCTACCGTCCCCCCATTTGTATCTTCATCATTCACTTTCAGAATGTAGTCTCCCGCCTTTATTCCCGCCTTCTCGGCGGGATTGCCCTTGAGCGGAGTTACGATAATGACGTGACCATCTTTCAGGCCCAATTCAGCACCAATTCCTTCGAATGATCCCCCTAAATCGGATTTAAAATCACTATTTTCTTTCGGCGGCAAAAATATCGTATACGGATCACCAATGGAATTAACCATTCCGCTAATTGCCCCCCATACCATGCCTTGTGTATTCAAACTCGCCTGATCGATGTAGGAACGGGACAATCGTTGCCACACATCCCAAAAAAGCGAAAAATCCACGGGGGTTGATGCCGGCGGCTGTTGGTTGACGACAATGCGCTTGTCCGGTGTGACAGTGAGGGAAGCTTTCCGCTCACCCAGATTGTAGCCAATTCCCGCAAACAGGATACAAAACGCCGCTATGAGAACATATAAACGAATTTTAGAAAATGCCATGGTCGTGACGTGTAAAAATTTTTTCAAAACTACTACCGATACTACAAATACTACCAATAAACATGGAAATAAGTAAATGGAGAAAATATATCCGTCCTATGCGCGAACGATAAACGGCAATAACGCTACATGCCGTGCTCGTTTTACCGCAATCGTGATAGCCCGTTGATGTTTGCTGCAGACACCTGTTCTACTTCGCGCTAACAGTTTTCCCCGCTCCGTCATATACTTGGAAAGGCCGCCCGCGTCTTTATAATCGGGTTCTGTCTTTGTGTTGCAGTAGTGACAATTTTTGGCAACTGGTCGCAATCGTTTATTAAATCTGTTTCTTTGCATATAGTTATAATTACGTGTATTAAACTAAGCGCCTCTAAACTTCTAACCCTCTAAGCTTCATTCCTAACCCTCTAAGCTTCTAAGCTCCTCTAAGCCCTCTACGCTCTCTTTTTTTAAAACGGTATATCATCAGGGTTCACATCTTCTGATCCAGCCGAAGCGGGCTTTGATACCGACTTTTCCTCACTGGTATCCGCTTTCTTTTTCCCAGGTGGCGCACTTGTTGGACTTGGTGAAGGACTTGGCACAGATACTCGAGCTGCTGCTTCCGGAGCTTCTGCCCCCTCTCCTTCAACCGGTACCGGACGCCGGGAGTCAAGAATAATCATGTCTTCAATGACGACTTCCGTGGTCGTTCGTTGCATCCCGTCTTGACCGGTCCAACTATTGGTTCGGAGTCTCCCCTCGACATAAATTTTCCGGCCTTTTGCCAAAAGCTGACTGCAGAGTTCCGCAAGCTTATTCCACGCAACCACCCGATGAAATTCTACCTCTTCTTTCTTTTCTCCGGATTCAGTCGTCCATGTGCGATTGGTCGCAAGTCCGATGGTACAAACTGCTGCCCCCGTTGGCGTATACCGCAACTCCGGGTCACGCGTCAGATTTCCAATCAACATGACCTTATTTAAGCTTCGAGATGACATACCTTACGCTTTTGCAAGCAGTAAATACCGCAAAACCCCGTTACTCAATCTTACCCGTTTTTCTATCTCGTTCGTCTTCAATAATCCGGTAATTGTCGAAAGCACATATACGCCTTCTTCAAGTTTTTGGATAGGATACGCCAGGTGCTTTTTCCCCATGATGGTCACGTCCGAAACCTTTGCTTCGCCGACAAGATTTTGTATCATGTCCGTCGCCCCTTTTTCATCCTTCAAATCCATATCGGGCCGCACCACCACCATGAATTCATATTGCTGCATAATGTGTGCTCAATAATACCACGAAGCCAAGCGTGTAGCAAGGGATATATGCCTTGCTATGAAGGGCTATGTGCCGATTTTAAACTCAACGACGTCACCGTCTTTCATGACATATTCTTTCCCTTCGCTTCGCACTTTTCCTGCTTCCCGAGCTTTCTTCCAGCCGCCAAAAGCGACAAAGTCATCAAGCGATATTGTATCTGATTTAATAAACTTCTTTTCAAAATCCGTGTGAATGACCCCAGCGGCTTGCGGCGCTTTGGTGCCCTTTTCTATCGTCCAGGCGCGCGCCTCGATGACTCCGCAGGTGAGAAACGAAATGAGCCCCAGCATCTCGTAGGCTTTCTGGATCAGGCGGTCAAGCCCCGAAGCCTCAAGTCCCAATTCCTTCAAATACGCCTTCTGATCTTCAAGAGACAAGCTGGCTAGCTCCGACTCGGTTTTGGCGCTGATCATGAACAGGTCACTTTTTTCCTTCAGCTGACTTTCTGAAACATTGGAAACAAGGAGCATCGGCTTCATCGTGAGGAGTTGTAAATCGCGCACGGATGCTATCTCCTCCGGGTCAGTCAAAATGGCGCGGGCGAGTTTACCGGTATTAAGTCCTTCTTTAAGCCGAAGAATAGCTCTCCATCGGACAAAATCTTCTTCCGTAGACTTCCCTTGGGGCTTGCCCTGAGTGAAGCCGAAGGGCTCGGCTTGTTTTGCAAGCGTCTGTAAATCAGCAAGGATGAGTTCCGTTTCAATAATTTCAGTATCGCGCTTGGCATCCACGCCACCCGCCACGTGGACGACGGATGGGTCATCAAATAGTCGGATGACGTGACAAATGATGTGCACTTCGCGGATGTGAGAAAGAAATTTATTCCCCAAGCCCTGCCCCTCGGCGGCGCCTTTGACTAAGCCTGCAATGTCCACAAATTCGACGACAGCCGGAACCAGAGGGGGCTTCGTTCCTTCCTCTTTTTCCACGACCTCGGCAAGCTTGGCAAGTCGCCCATCCGGCACTGGCACGACACCGACATTGGGCTCAATCGTGCAAAACGGGTACGGCGCCACATCCGCCACTTGTTTTTTCAAAAGGGCATTAAATAAGGTAGATTTTCCGGCGTTTGGAAGCCCCACGATCCCTACTCGCAAGTTCATACTCCCATATTCTAACAGATTCGCCTTTCGCAGCGTATTGCGCTATACTAACGCGCAGGGAAAATTCGATATAGGAATAAACAGTATGACGAAAAAAGAACAAGGAGAACCTAAAATTATAAAGTTTGTTAAAGGAGCGCTCGCGTTTCCCGTAGCGTTAGTTCCCGGAGGATACCACGAATTAGCATATACTGCAGTATCATTTGCACAATTAGTAAATAATGTAGAGGAAATTGATCAGCCAATTCTCATTGCAGTTGCGCCAGAAGTGGCCGAACAGGCGGGTATTTTTCCAAACGATATTAATATATATACGCAAGACCAGTTGGTAAACGCGTACGGTAATCTTCAGCAACAATCCCTTGAGGAGCAAGCAAAAGCGATAGGCAGAAAAGAACAAAGGATGTCAATTGTTACTGCCGCAGGATCTCCTCCCCCACCGGAGATGGGAAATCTTGATGCACTTCTTTCCTTTTATCGCTATTTTTTTCTTCGAGACCAGGGTGGGCAGTACCATCCGTATTATTACATCAATGATGAGTGTATCGTGAGCGCCGAAGGCGAACTCCCGGAATCTGTTACCCAAGCGATGCCCCAGGAGGATGCTCTCTCTGCTCTAACAGCAGGACGAGTGTATCATGATTATGTAAAACCAGAGGTAGCTCCATCTCCCTATCGAGTCTATTCATACCAAGGAGCTTTTTCTCCAGATACAAAACCTCCAAGCGGTGAGTAATAAATTTCCAGCATTCGGAAGTCCCACGATCCCAATTTTCAAATTCATAATAATAAATAAGACTGATGTAACAGTCTATTGTGTAACTTAACCTCTCAATTTTCGCATTTTGTGATTTCTCAGTTTTCGTAGTA
>CAZOTW010000069.1:0-5970 GCA_964582845.1 uncultured Gammaproteobacteria bacterium | reverse complement strand
CCTGGGCCGCCGCCCCGTAGCCGAGCACGTTGGTGAGGCTGGTGCAGATGAGCAGCAGGGTGAGACCAGCGGTGAAGCCGACGCCCAGCGCGGGCTCGCCGGCCTGCCGCCAGACCGTGGCGCCGCTTCGCAGGATGCCGTAGGCGATGAGCAGGCCGCCGAAGGAGAAGGCGTCGGCGTCGGGGTATTCCCGGCACATGCTATACAGGAGATAAGACCAAAGTCAACGGTATAACACCCGCCAGGGCATTGAAAGCCAGGAGGCGGATTGGGATCGGTACAAAGATAAAGACTACATGTACAATTCTGGCCGTAAGGGTCGCAGTTGGTCCATGCAATACAATCACACCCAGCAAAAACAGGAGAGACCGCGGGCACCATCCACAAAACACTTATCACCAATGCAAAAACAAGCGCCAACCTAACAATTACTTTTTTCATGAATCCTCATCTAGTGTATCAACAAGGGAGAAAAAAACAAGACAGGTGTAGATTTATGAGGAAAAAACATTACGTTACCGAGTATACCCTATTTCTTCTTGGGGTAGACATAGTTACCGATCGGATCGCCCTGATCAGAAGTAACGTACCCTTTATAATAGGTTAAATCGTATTTTTGACCTTCATGATAGTCCGGATGCTGCCCAATCATTCCCTGGAAAAATCCACCTTTAAGAGCAGACATGTTCAAATAATTGGAAAAACTCCTTTGCATTGCTACCATCGTAAAAAAACCTAGAGCAAATCCAGTCGGATGCTCACCGGTCGGAAACATATTTTTGAAATTTACTAAAGAAGAGTGGAGCAAAGCATCGCCCCCGCTCTTCTGTATAGAGAGCACTAAATGCTGCTTCCCGTCGGGCGTCGTTACGACAGATCCAAACGCGCGGTTCATCATGTCTTTAGACGCATATGGCAATTGCTTTCCCCCATTCTCCTTTGAATCATGTTGCCTATCGATATAAATATCGACTTCGAGATTTGCCAAATTAAGAGGGACGTAATACGCGTTTTTTTCATCGGGGACAATAACGTCTGACGACTCCATTGGGTTTATCTTATCGTGCGGTTTGTACTGTTTAAACCCAATGACCGGCTCGACGCCGGCAGCGGCACACTCAGCGAGAAACTGATCCAGGCCCATCTGCCCGCCGCTTTCTTTGAGTAAATAATCATTGAATGCCGTCCCCAACACGTCAGCAAATAACTCGTCGGTCGCAGGCAAAGCTCTCACTTTATCGGGAAGCTCAATCGCATTGACACCCGGTAAACGCTTGGCCCCATACACATTCACCCTCATCTCATATTGTCCGAACTGAGGTCTTCCGGTCACAAGAAGCCGTGACACGCCTTGACGCATATAGTACGACAAGGTATCTGCATACCGTATCTGGGCCGCGGCAATTTCCAGCGCCTTTGGTACGTCTTCCGCGGATTTTGCGAGTACCGGCATATTGCCGGTCGTGGAAAAGAACCCCCAAAACCCTCCACTATTCTTATCGGTCTTCTTGGAAGGATCCAAGAGTAAGGCATACGATACGATACCCTCTGGATTTACCCCAATAACGGCAAAGCCGTTGGTTTTGCTTCCGAGGGCTTCTCCCCAGGTAGTTTTGAGCCCAGGAATGGTGTCGGCACTATGCTCTATAGCAATACTGTTATTGCCGGGCGGATTTATGGCGACAGCTTGACCACCTTCATTAAACAAAAAGAGCGTCCCTGATCCGATGCCCCACCGTGATATGGTCTTTCTCACATCATCAGGAAGGTTATCCTTCAATGCAGGAAGCAGGGCAGCGTATTTCTCGTAGTGTCGAAGGTTGATTTGAAAGTATGATGGATCAATGGTTGTCGTTTGGGCAAGTGCCGCTACTCTCTGCGCGGCCCGGATATAGGCGTCCTGGAAATTTTGATCCTTTTCCAGTATCCTACCAAATCCGTCTACATACGCCTTCGTGGGATCGGCAGAGAACGCATTGATATCAGGTCCTTCGGCACGTTTATAGGAAACCGCTACCGCCGTCGGCGGAGGACCTTTGGGAGTCGGTGTTACATTTTTCAACGCCGTTAATGCCGTAACGGAATCAGGCGTCAGCTCGATAGTTTCCACGGGAAACGGAACAATTTCACCCTGGAGCAGAGCTTCTTTTGCTGTCGTTGGTCTTCCCACTATCTTTGCAAGAATTGTTTTCGCATCCAGTCCCGGAGCACTTGCCATGAGATACGCTGTACCTGCCAATCCCACTACGTCCATTTTCAAGTAACCCCTCCACTTCTCTTGAGCGGGAGAAAGTTCTCCTGGCTGGGGTTGGAGAACAGAGGCTACATTTGCCGGAGCAGGTTCCTTGGCTCCTTGTGCAAAGGCCGTGATCAGGACACCAGCAAAATTTCCAAGACCTTTAAATCTGCTTCTCTCTTGCTTATGAGGGTCTGGACCAACATCTGGGATTTCAACTTCGGGAGTAAGGGCAGATTCCTCTGCCCCAATGGGAGATAATTCATTTCTTTCACCTTGTCGTTCGATTTCTTCTCCTGCCATAGTATATCCTATAATACCACTTATACTGCCTTTGTCAAGTCCCTCGACTGCGCCGAGTCAAACTCGGCTTCGCTCGGGACTGTAGTCCTCTTGGCCTCGCCGAGTCAAACTCGGCTTCGCTCGGGACTGTAGTCCCCCTATTAAAATGCCTATCCTCCTCCGCTCAAATTCGTCTCGAGGCTTGCAGCCACGCAGACGAATGTTCGCTTCGGCGGGATTGATGGTTGGTAAGTTCGTGAATATGAATTCACTCACAAACCAACACATCAAAAAAAACTCGCCTATCGGCGAGTCTTACTCACGTCTTTTTTGAACGTGTCAACACGAGTGACCTTCCTTGCGTTTGCCCTCATATCACATCTCCTCTTCCTTAAATCGTATTCTATATTACAACGGTAAATATACAATGTCAAACCTCAGAATCATTTCCATAATTGCTTCACTTCCTGTACAAAAAATTTCTTTACCTCGTCCCAATCTATAGACGAGAGCATCACCGGCATCTCCATGGTCTCTGCATCGTCAAAATACTGCAAACTTTTCAAGATAATGAGTTTATTTTCCGTTAACAGATGATATTTTTGCTCATAAAACGTGAGCATTTCCGCGAGTGCGAATCGAAGCTTCGCTAACATATATAAATCGATAAAGTCTTTTTTGCTCCCGCGATCCGTAATAGCTACCAACTTCATCGCGGCAATATCTTTCGGACCTGCCAAAGCGATTCCCTCATAGGGGGTAGTTTTATCAATAAGCGCATACGTATAGTGAAAAAGACTCAATCGCACGCCACCAAATGTGCCCAATACCGTTTTTGGTGTCAATTGGTCCAGAGTAAATTCGCCTTTCGTTTTCAGTTGATCAGCAATGGTTTGTGGTTCAAACTCTACCGGTGAAAAAAAATCAAAATCCACGGATTGCCGATGCCCCAACTGTAAAGCAAGCGCAGAGCCACCTGCCATGTATGCCTGGGCGAGTATGCCGCTTTGGCTTAGTACGGCCAAAGCGTTTTGCGCTGGGAGAGATAAGGTTCCTGGAAACATCGTACCTCCGATCTTGGAACACCGTAGATGAGCGCCCAAAACGAAGCGCTTCGCAGCGATAAATCACGTGATGTTTTAAGCACCCCACGGATTTCCTCGCTTGTGTAGTTCTGCCGCAGCCAATGGACCGCCGGCTCGTCGCCTTTATCTAAAATCCGCGCCGCCAACCAAGGCGGTTTTTCCCGTATATCAAGACGGGCGACGTCTATATCCCAAACGTATTTGGTAAGAAATTCAGGGAATGAAGAAGGTTGTTGCAAAGTCATAAACCCATTGTAGCAAACGTCACTTGCTACGACAAGGAAACACGCGTCCCGTCAGGTTTTCTTATTTAAAACCAACGATTAGTTGTGCCCCAAACGCCGATGCGATCTTTTGGAGAAACCGAACGGACGGATTGGCGCCACCGGACTCCAGACGGGAGATCGCCGACTGTCGCGTCCCCACTTTTTGTGCAAGTTCTTTTTGAGTCATCTTCTTTTCGAGCCGTTTTTCAATCACCGCTTGAATAACTGCGTATTCCGGCGCGAGTGCATCATATGCCCGCTTTATCTCGCGATCTGTTAATAACTCTTTTTTGAACTGTGTATAAGATTTCATAAACAAATTATCACATATATGTTATATCTTTGTCGACGACGATTTTCATATCGGCAAATCAGAAACGTCTACGATCACATCCTCTTCAAATTCCAATTTAATGCCCCTGGCAGTTCCGACATAGGGTTTTTCCCGAATCATAGAGAAGGATAGCCGTCTTCCCCGATACTTTGCCCGCGCAATCATGATGGGATCCCCATGGGAAAACACGGCGATTTCCTGACCTTTGTGCTTTTTGACTGCTTCTTGTAGGAAGTGATTGATGCGTTTCCAGATGTCACGGAGGCGCTCGCCCCCTTTATCGATATACTCGTGCGCATAAAAATTCCACTCCTGGTCTTCAAATAGCCGTATCAGTTTACCCTCTAAAGCCGGTGAGTTCACCTCGAGCAACCGTTCATCAGCAAGTATATCCGATAAACCGTGGTATGACGCCACGATTGCTGCAGTTTGGCGGGTACGCGTCAGGGGGCTCGCGTAAATCGCCGCAAGCTTTTTTGAAGACAGATGCTTCCCCAACCGGTGCGCCTCCTCCTCCCCTCTTTTACTCAAGGGAAATCCGGAGAGACGCCCGTAAATCACCTGATTAGGATTATGCACTTCCCCGTGGCGGCACAGGTAGACAATCGTACGCATGAGGCTATTCTAACATACCAGGGTACAAAACCGCTGGCTGGCGGTTGGCTATATTTTGAGACCAAGATGGATATGATTCGTTAAGCTCCATTCTGTTTGCAACATTCAAACGTGAATATATCATTCCCGCTTGCGCCAATACATCACGAGCATCCTCTGTCAGTATATTCCCGACGACCACATAGTCAGGACCAGCGTTCACCTCAAGATCACCCCCGGGACGCAAAATCACGGTATCCGGATCGATTTCCGGATATGGCCGCTCCACAATATGTAGCCCCGGGTGCAATGATCGTTCCCTCCGAACAGTTTCTTCATATTGCTCTGGCGAAACAGCGTAGATACTCATGACTTTTTTTGCATCTCCGCGGGGCGTCCATTGTAATAATTTCCAAATCTCTACGTTACCGCAAAAAAAATGGGGAATGTTATCGATGTGACGCATGTTCTGTGCAGTGACTTGCGTGTTGACTTTCAAATGAAACGGGTAGTTCTCCTCTCCAATCCATCCGATGACCTGAGTTACTGCTGCCAGTTGTCCACGACCGCGCAAACCGTCATTCACGCGTTGATTATCTGCCTCTATAGATACCGAAAGCCAATCCAAATATGGCGCAAGTTCGTCTAAACGTTCTTTGGTAAGTGCAATTGTATTTGTAGTAAGGATGACGCGAAGGCCGATGTCATGCGCAAAACGGGCAATATCTACAATATCATCACGCGTGGTGGGTTCTCCACCCATAAGGTTCACAGCACGTATTCCTGCTTCTCGTAGCGTCCATAGAGATAATCTAACCTCATCAATGGAAGGATCCGGAGGTGTTGTGCCACCTTCTCTGGAAAAACAGCGGTCGCGACATGCCTGCCCTGCGTTGCAACCCTCGGTGACCCGATACCCAACATATTCTGCTTGTACACTCATTATGAGAATTATTTATATATCCTATGGCAAACTTCACACGATGCGATGTATTTATCTGCCGCGCCCACTTCGATCAGGCCCTTTCCACCTCGCAACCGCTCGGTGTGACGAGCCAAGCTTCCGCACTTTTGGCAAATCGCAAAAAGCTCCAGCCGCTCGTCGGCAAGTCCCAATAAATCCGGCGTCGCGCCAAACGGTTGGCGCTGGTAATCGTATAGGAGTCCTGCGGC
>CAZOTW010000068.1:0-6072 GCA_964582845.1 uncultured Gammaproteobacteria bacterium | reverse complement strand
TTTATTATTATGCTGTGCTAGTCGCATCATTAAATCATTTGTACAACCAATATAAGGCGTATTATCCTTGCAACTCAAAATATATACATAATAAAAGCGGACTGTGTCCGCCGAAGGTCGCCCGTTGTCAATACTCTTGCCCATATTTAAATTAAGACTTCATATAAAGGTCGCCGTCGCTAAAGCTATGGCGACCGAAGGCGGAGAGGGCGAGATTCGAACTCGCGAAGAGCTTGCGCCCTTAGCGGTTTTCAAGACCGCCGCACTAGACCAACTATGCGACCTCTCCCTGAGCGGAGGGTGTGGGAGTCGAACCCACTCTAGGCTTGCGCCTAGCAAGTTTAGCAAACTTGTCTCGTGACCGTCTGAGTCACCCTCCTGCCTCTTTAGGCAGGTCGCCAATGAGGCAACCAATAGCTTGAATTATACCAGGAATACGATATCAATCGCTACTTTGGATTACAAGGATCTCTCCTTTATGAACGGTAATCGTAGCCTGTTTACTGGTAAATTCGTTACTGATACCAAGGGTCATGTCAAATGTGATATTTTTCCGATGTAACGGATATTTTAACCCCGATAAACTGATTGTTGCTATGTTCGTTATTGGAAGAATCGATATGTACTTATGCTCCCCTTTCCTATCTAATATTGTGCGACATCTATGAAATATTTGCACCTCGTTGGTTTCATCTCGAAATACTATCGGGACTCGCTGGCGTACACCGCGCTGCAACAGATGAATGACACTCAATGTATGGTCCAGCCTCGTTCCGCTCCCCCCGTAAAGCACAATACTTGAAGGTTTTTGCCCAAGCGCATACTCCAAAGCAAGCTCGGTGTCCGTATAATCTTTTTCTGCCGGATATATTTTTACCTCCTTCACCGCACGCCGTATGACGCGTAGCTCTTTTTCTTTTGTTGAGTCAAAATCTCCGATAGCAACGGTCGGAATAACTCCTTGTGAAATAAGCCAATAGGCCGCTCTATCAACGCCAATTACAAAATCATCTTTCGTAATATCTTCGATAATTTTTTTATAGAGCCTGCCATTGGCAACAATAACGATGCGTGTATTCATATTAACGCCCGCCTGCCGGCGAGGCAGGTGTTACCATGTTACTATGTTGCTATAATGTTTATCTGGCCATTGTGACGCCCCAAACGAATTTCACTCCGTTACGCTTCAGCTCCTTGGCGGCTGCTCTCATGGTCGCACCGGTCGTAAACACGTCGTCAAACAACAATACAGATACATTGGTAGCAATCCGCAACGGTGTATTCATCGCAAATACGTTTCCCATATTTTTTACCCGTTCCTCTTTATGTTTCATTTCTACTTGAGGCACGGTACTTCGTGTTCGACGAAGTATATCCGTCCGCATCGGGATCTGCAAGCGCAAAGAAATGATCTTTCCTAGTTCTGCCGCCTGGTTAAACCCGCGAAATCGAAGGCGCGACGGATGAAGCGGAATGGGAATAACGAGAGGGCGTAGAGACGTAGAGTTGAGTAGTTTAGATAAAGAAATAATTGAAGCCTCAGGAACCAAGGCGACAAATTCGTTGGCCAAATCGGAAACGAAACGGTATTTTATCGTTTTGATTGCTTTTTTTATCACGCCGTCATATCGGAAAAAACTCGTGAGTCCATCCAGGGAATAGCGTGTTTCACATCGTGGATGCGTCATTCCATCGACTGCCGGTTTTTCGCAAATCGGACAAATAGCCTCATTTAGTTCAATTATTCGAATAATTGAACTACATCGATCACAAAAATATCGTCCTAACTTTCCGCAACCGACGCAGCGTTTGGGAAATACAAAGTCAAGAAGGTTCATATAGGTAATTCTTGAGTTGTCTTTTGAATAACTTCCATCCGCTTCCACTTTTTAAAAACTTTTCTCTCCCTGTAGCGTCCTTACGATTAAGATATGCTTCATAATAAATTATGTTCCAAGGCGTTTTATCTTTGGTAGAAATTACTTGCTTTTTGTTATGCTTCAAGAGGCGATTCTTCAAGTCCGGGGTATACCCAATATAAAAACTCCTATCTTGAATACTTTGGAGAATATAGACGTAGTACACATGTGTCACGTAAAATCCGCCTTCGGCGTATCACGTGACTGCCGTAAAATATCTTTCGTTGAAGCCATATTCCTTTAAGGGCTTGCAACGTGATCCTGAAGTTGCGGCAGCAACTGAAGGATTTTACGTTGTGGAGATGCCGGGTATTGAGCCCGGGTCCGGAAGCATACATCGCAAACGTCTACAAGCGTGTTCCGTTTCTTCTCCGATGTCATAAACGGACAAATGAAGTTCATCGGAGGGTTGACCGTAGTTTGCTCCGAAATCAATCGGTCAATTGATTCCTGGTGTCCCGGCTTTGTTTACACCTCAAAAGCGTCACCGAGAGAAACACCTATGAGATGGCTAATTAGGCATTAAGCGTTGCGAATGCAAGTGGCCGTCGTGCCCAAAGAGCTGCTTCAAACTGTTCGTTATCAGCATTTAGTTTTTGATCGTTGTTTTACGACCACCTATCAAGGTCGGCTTGCAGTTTTTAATGTACATATCCTCCGTCGAGTCAATCATCCCCTCGTCGAAGACTCCTCGGGGTAAACCCCATTAGAGTCGACTATCTCACCTTTCCTCTATACTCTTTTTCCAATTCCCGCCTGTGATCTCGCTTTTTGATGGTTTCGCGCTTTTCGTACTCTTTTTTGCCTTTCGCGACGCCTATTTCGAGCTTGATAAAAGGACCCTTAGTATACCAAGAAAGCGGCACGAGGGTCAAATGAGCGCCTTCTGACTTACTATGTAAACTTATGAGCTCTCTTCGGTGAAGGAGCAGTTTCCGTGTACGCTTGGGATCATATCCCTCCGGCCTAGCGTACTGAAACGGGAAAATTTGTGCATTGACGAGATATGCCTCAGAGCCAATAACACGCACGAAAGACCCTTCCAGGCTCGCGTGGCCGGATCGGATCGACTTCACCTCGGCACCGGTTAACTGGATTCCAGCTTCAAGCCGCTCCGAGATTGTGTAGTCAAATGTGGCTTTTTTGTTGACAATTTTCATAGCGTCCCGCTACGCGGGATTGTACGTTATTTCAGGTCTTGAGCGTATATTTTGCCTGCCGCCAGAAGGAAAATTTTGTGCTGTGTCTCTGATACGGCAAATTTCATCACGGTCACGCTGTCTTCCCACGAATACTGCGCCACGTACATACCCTCTTTATCAAGGACCACCACCCGTTTGTTTTGACCATCCAATACATAGATGTTCTTCGCTTCATCGCTCGTATAGATCATAAGAGTGTTGCCGAGTGCGGGATCAACACCTTGGATGGTGAATGTGCTTTGCTGTCCCTGCGCAAACCGCATAATCTTCCCATCCGTCGTTGCCACCCATACATATCCGTCAATCACCATATTATTTGCCCGAGAAAAATCCGGAAGCGTATCGGGTGTCAGGTATTCACGGATATCAGAAAATCCCGCCCCCTTATCGGTGGCTACATATTTCCATACCCGGTTTTTGAAAGTATCCAGCAGGTAAATATTGCCACCAAATGCCACCAGCGATCGGATCACTCCCCATGAATCATCCTTTTTTATGATCGTCACTGTCGACTTTTTATCACTGATCCTTACGGCATTTATTCCATCCTGCGACAACACATACGCGTTGTCTCCATGAATACCCGCAAGCGACATCCCTTTAAACCCATCCCCTCCGGCAATGACTTGGGCGTTTTTGGTGGATACATCCAAGGCATAGACGGTATTTGACTTCCCATCGGTAATTGCCATGGTATCTCCCTCAAGCGCCATATCGGAGACACTACTCCCTTTCTTTAACAGGCTCACGTCATAAAAAAGCCGGAGTGGTGCATGTACCACATGCATTGCCTGTGTCAGATTATCCGTAATTTGGCGATACAGTTGAGTAAGACGCCTTCCGTCATCGGTTCGCGGAGGAATAGTTTGCATCAAAGGATCAAGCATTTGCTTTGCCTGAGTAAGCCGTTCTCTCCCTTTTGCCTGATTGAGATCAAGAAGCGCTGTTCCTTCATCCAGCGCATGCTGTGCGTCATTCATAACCGCGGCAATTTTTTGGCTTTGGGCGGCGGATCGCTGTTTCACTACACCAATAACCACGCTTCCCAAAAAAAGAACAATGAACACGATCACTATAAGGAAACGCAAGCTCTTGGGATGTTCGTGCAAATACCTGATGCGGTGGCGTATGCGTAAACCGGATCGTATTTTTCTTAGTGTACTCATCAAATCCCCTTCCATCTTTTCTTCTTTCACAATGGGCATTTCTTCAAGTACCTGAGGCGGTTCTTCCTCTTTTTGACCTTCTTCAAATACGACCGCTTGGTACACCAGGGCGACACTCCCCTCCCCATCCGTCTTTTCATGGAGCAGTAATGTAAGTTTTTCCGCAATATCAACCGGCGGCAGATGATCGAATGTTTGCGTCAATTCTTCATGCGAAAGCACATGAGAAAACCCATGCGACGCCAAAAGGAACGTGTCCCCTTCTTGAATTTCTCCCGATATCGCACCGTCTTGATGTATGAGGCTGGCAAGCTCGTTTTTTCGCTTGATATATACGCTCCCATTTCCTCGAAGAACGATATAGACTACGGCGCCGACTGGTATAAAAAGCACGAGCGTGCGGATATTTGGGCGCATCACCCGATCGGCAATCTCCTCGATCGCCTGGAGGCTTGTGGGGGGAGTGGCCAATTGTTCTCCAAGAGCGGAAAGTGTTTCAACGCCACGTTGTTGTGCGGCACCATCGGGATTTTCAATCTCCAAAATGCCATAGACATCAGGCTGGACAAGCACCTGTCCCCAATGTGCTGCATTAACTGGCCCCACAGCAAGCCCAATAGAAGACTTTACCCGCATACCTTTATCTTAGCACTATTCGGACAAAGAGAGGCACGATTAGAGGATAAAAAGTGCGAGAATCAGAAGACCAATCGCGGCGAGAAAATGAACGAGGACCAAAAACCGTAACACCGGCTCAAAACTTTCCTCCAAAACGTCTGCCATAAGACGCTCCTGACGCACGATGACTCCCGCAAAAATCGCATAAATGGTAAGTCCCAGAAGCACGAAGAGTTTTAGGATGAGAAATACGGGTATGGGTAATAATGGTATCATACGTTGGTTCCTGTATTTTCTGTCAGACTTCGAATGGTTTCTACGATTCTTTCTGGAAACGGCACCGCCTCAAAAACGAGATTGGGCGCCTCGCCTGCTGTCTCTATGGCTACATTCCCGAAGTTAAATATCGTTGCGATAATGCCACCCGAGGTATACGAGATATCCTGAATTTTTGTCAGTTCTGCCTGCGAAAATTCTTTATATAAGAGGTAGTAAAAATCAATATCTACCACGCGCTCATTGGTGACGATGTAGATATTAAAAAACCACCCGATGAAATTCGCCAGAGCATATCCGAACGTTGCGACATACCAAAAGAGGGCGCCCACAATCGTATACCCCACCGGCAGATTGAGCGAGAGTCCGACGATGCGAGAAAAAAACGGAAAGATGACCGTCGGAGCGAGAATGAGAATGATCGTAATGACGATCCAGGGTACGTTAACGACAATGTGTTGACGCAAAAAAAGGACAACCGTCTCTTCTGGCTCCTGCGTTTCAAAACGAACCCCAGCGGGATTCAGCGCAAAGGCAGTAAGCGGTTTCATGATGGTGCTTTGCGGTGAAGGAGATAGAGGCGATTTCGTAGCACGAGCATTGCCTGCCGGCTTACGAGCATTAGACGGAGCATTGGCTTGAGCTTGAAATAGTGTCGGCATGAGTGGAGGTATTGTACTATGTTTGCCTACCGTTTCTCAATATTAAAGAGTGAGCTTCGGATGGATATATACCCAGGAGCACGCAGGTTAAAGGCTTGCTTAAACTGATCTCCTGGAATAGATTGACCGTTTACGATAACCGCATTAGTAAATCCTTCCGTGCTATAGGTAACCGATACGGAAGATGCGTTTGAAAAAGCGCCGCCATGAGAGGCTGCTTCTGCTTGCA
>CAZOTW010000067.1:0-6313 GCA_964582845.1 uncultured Gammaproteobacteria bacterium | reverse complement strand
ATGGAGAGATATCGGTCTGGACCTTGACGATGCAAGAATCACGGCGTGCCGACCAACAGCGCCGAGAGGCAGGGACCCGAAATAGCGCGAAACTCGTGTATTGGAGAAGTAAAAACGAACTGATATACTACATCTATGGATCCTGCTCCTGCTCAACCGCAATCAACGCCATCACCTCCACCAGCGCCTACACCGGAAACGCAGCCGGCGGCTACGTCGCCGGCAACGCCACCTCAACCCGATACTCAACCCAAATCGACCGAGCTAGACCCTCCACAGGAAGCTCCGCCCGCTGGATCACCGGATCCCCCGTCACCGACTAGCCCACAAAAATCGCGATTAACCTGGCTCCTTATTGTTGTATTGGTAATTGTCGCTTTCCTATTGGGAATTGGTGTACAAAAATTTTATCCTGTCTCAAATATTCACCTCCCGAAGTTGCCGTTCGCCAAGTCAACGCCGAAACCTACACCCACATCCACGCCTACTCCGACTCCCAACCCGATGGCAAACTGGAAAACATACTCTAATCAGAAGCTCGGTATTGAGTTAAAATATCCGGATTCTGAAAATCCGATTGAAAAATTCACTCCTGTTAAGTCCGGGCAATCTATCTTTATAGTCACGGGTACATTGAACTTTAATAGCAATAAAATAGCTCTATGCAAAACAAACAAGGAGACTTTATGTTTAATTCCCGGCAAAAATTGGTCTCAGGAAAAAGATATTCTGCCAACGACATTATCAGGCAAAAAAGCTATCAGTTTCTTTATCTCAACTAAAAACGCAGATAGCGGAAGCAATGTCATGCATGTGATCCAAACAACAGAAAAACCCGCTATAGAAATAGCATTCACTGTTGACGGCCAAGGAGGAGAAGAGACGTTCCAACAAATCCTCTCCACGGTTAAATTTTCAGATCAAGCTTCTAATAACGCAAACTGGAAAACATATACGAGTAGCGACCTATCCTTTAAATATCCCCCTGAATGGACCCTGGAAGGGATGGTTATCTCCTCAAGCTCGCCGAAAATTAGGATCGTTGCGGTTCCGAAAACCGAAACATTAATGAACGAATGCATGCAGCTCACGGGAACAGAAAATACGCTCGGTCTGACGGTTAAAAAATTCGTTCGAGTTACAAAAGGCGAAGCATGCGCCACGGGCGACACAACTCCAAGAGAAAACTGGGTGATACCATCGGCTACTGCATATGCTCCGGGAATAAGTTTTGAATACTCAGAAACTCAGGCAACCGCTGCGGGAGAACTGTTCACCCAGATCCTCTCCACATTTAAATTTTTAAATAAGGCGACGCCGTCAGCTACCCCATCTACGCATTGAAATACGAAACACATACTCCGTATACTAAAACTATGGACCCTACCTCAGTCCCGCCACCAGCTCAGTCGCAGCCGATAGCTGTAACATCGCCCCATTGACAACATGTACCACTAGTGGTACTATTTCCTTATATGAAACACTTACCGTCCGCCATGCCTGCCAATGAAGCCCGCGCCAACTTTTACCAAATTATTGAGGAAGCCGGTGAAGATATGCGGCAGTTTACGATTACCCACCGAAATGGGAAACCGGTCATTATGATGTCTGTAGCCGAATTTGAGGGCTGGCAGGAAACTATGGAAATCTTGGCCAATAAACCCCTGATGGCAAGCATCAAGCGTGCACAAAAGTCTAAAAAAGTGTACACGGAGGAAGAAGCAAGAAAAATTCTGAAGTGGTAACATGGTTGTATGAAACTCGTCCTGAAAGATGAGGCCGTCAGACGCCTCAAACGGATTGGCGCCAGAGACAAAGCGAAGGTAAAGAAAAAAATTTACAGCCTTCTCACTGATCCCTTTCAAGGTAAAATGCTGACAGGAAAATTAAAGGACTTTCGCAGTGTTAAAGCATGGCCCCTACGGATTATCTACACGTTTGATCCCGTTACCCGAATCGTAGAGATAGAAACCATCGACTACCGCGGCAATGTTTACAAAAATTAACTCAATAGTAGTTCCTTCATAGTCACTGGAATCTGATTGGCTAAATCCGTGGAATTAAAGTATGGGCCAACGGTTTTATACAGCGCATCACCCGCCATTTTGTTGATAAAGCTCCCAGCAATGGTCGCTAAAAATGGATCATTTTTACAGGCTAAAGCAGCGATAAGTCCCGAAAGAACATCACCGGTTCCACCCTTCGTCATCCCGGCGTTGCCACCGGCAATCTCTCGACAATCAACATTATCCTGCAAAACAGATCCAGGCTTTACCTGACACGCAAGATCCTCTTCACCCTTCAGAAGCACAATGCAATGGTAGGTACAAACAAAAAGCTTGATTTTATCTTCATCCGTTTGTGCACGAGCAAATTCAGCGTGACTGGCTACTGCTTTCTCCCAAATGATGGCGAATTCTCCGTGGTGAGGAGTTAAGATGGCATTGGGTGGCATAAGCGAAAGGTCCATCATCTGAAGCGCACCCGCATCGATCACCCATCGTTTATGTGGATATTTATTTAAAACACTATTGGTTAACGACTCGGTTTCCCGATCCCTCGTCATGCCAACGCCGATAAGGATACAATCGTCTTCCTCTATGTATGCATCTAAATCAGCTCGGGAAACAACGATGCCGTTTCGAAACTCTTCTTTTACCTGCTGAACAATCTCATTGTTTTCCGGTACCGAAGAATAATGCACAAGGTCTACAATGCGGGAAGCGACGGTCAGCGCCCACAAACTTGCAGCATGGAAAAGATGGCTGCCGCCGATCACCAGCAGGCGTCCGTTTTGCCCTTTGTGGGAATCATGTCGAGGTGTGCTTAATCGGTTAATTTCACCTATGGTTACGCCATTCATAAACCTGTATCTTCATCATACTATGTCTTCGGGGGAAGATGTATGACTTCAACGTGACTCATCTTTTTTATTCTGAGTAGATCCAATATTTCTTCCTCCGCGGAGGTAATAATAGTTTGCTGTTTCCCAATGAGATTAAGCACAAGCTCACGGTGCTCTTCGTCGAGTTCCGAAAAGATATCGTCCAAAAGGAGAATCGGCCGCTCGCCCGTAAGCGTTTGTATGTACGCTAGTTCGCTAAGCTTTAGCCATAATATGGCAAGTCGCTGCTCTCCTCGGCTCCCGTATGAAGACAGTGATAAGCGAGAAGTGATAAGTGATACGTTTTTGTCTTTCTTATCTCTTATATCCTTATCACTTATCTCTTTTATAAAAATAATATCGTCTCTATGGGGTCCTACCAATGTCGCCTTGGCTGCTATCTCTTCATCTTTATATTGTTCTAACCGACTCTCTGAAATCACACTTTTATCGTACGTGAGTTGATAGTTCATCGTTAATAATTCATGGCTATTCACAAATCCAATAAACTCCGTCCGTTTATCGGTTATATAGCCACCGGCTTTGATAAGCAGTTGATTCCAAAACACGAGCTGCGCTCGGGATGCTTTACCTTCACCTATGAGATCAAGTAATTTATTGCGCTGACGCAAGCCCCGCTCATAGGAAAGGAGGTTTCGGCGATACTCCCGATCTACCTGTACCAATACACCATCTAAATACTTTCGTCTCAAACTTGGGCTTCCGGTAATGAGTTCTAAATGCTCCGGCCAAAACAATACTGCACGTAAGTTGCCAATAAAATCAATTTGTCGTCGAGGGATACCGTTCACGAGATATTTTTTTAGCGGTGCCGACTGTCCGCCCACGCTACCGGTCGTCAGAACAATCTCAAGCTTCATATCGTCACCGGTCGCTTTAATACGCCCTATTTCGCTCTCCCAATGAATCGTTTCGCTATCCCGATCTGCCCGGAAGCTCTTGCCTGTTGCCAAAAAATACACCGCCTCGACAATATTCGTTTTTCCCACCGTATTGGGACCTATCATCACGGTGACAAAGGGAGAAAAATTCATTGCGGCTTTTGTATAACTTCGAAATTGCTGGAGAGTGAGTGTGGTCAAAAGCATACCAATCGTTGGGCTATCTTACCACAGTTACGCATGAATTGTGGTCCCCACGAAGGCTTCACCGTTAATGGCAGATGCGAAATTATTCAGATCTTTGCCGTTGACTATTTTAACCGTGATACCGAGTTCGTCAGCAAGCTGCGATGCGATAGGATCAAACGGCGTATTCATACCCGGAATCCATGTGTCGCCCACCATCCTACGGTATTTGGCCCACGTAATGTCAGAAAGAGGTTCTGCATCCGAAAATTTTTTGGGGTCTTTATCGTATACTTGGTCGATATTGGTGAGGTTTATAACTTGGGGGATATCATAATCTTGGCAAAGCGTAACGGCGCAATAGTCGGTGCTGCATCCTGGCTTCCACCCGGCGGCTACAGCAACCGGTTTATCGATTTTAAGAATAATTTCATAATGCTTTATGACCCGCGGATCGGCGATATCCTGAAAAATAGTGCGAACGAGCTGGGCATTCAACCGAGTCGCATGGATACCTAGCCAATCAATATCGATGTCATTAAGATCTTTCCCCCGGATGATCCTCCCTGCTTCAATATAGTGGCGCGCAACTGTTCCTCCGCCTACGGTAATAAAAAATCTCCTCTTTTGAGAGGAGACTTGATTGCGTATAAATGTATTAAACTGACCAAGAAATGTGGTATCAACACCTTCCCGAGGAACCACAAGCGACCCCCCAAGGGACAAAACGAAAATATTGCCTTTTTCGGTCATAGTAGGTTAACGGTACAAAAACGCGTCGGTCTGACGCGCCTTTTATTGTATAATAAGCACAATCTCGCGATTTGTCAACGAAAAATTAGGCAATTGTCAGATTATCAGGCATGTACGTGCTATAATCTCGGTAATGAAACGGGTGACAACTATCCTTATTTCAGGCGGTTCCTGCTCGGGAAAATCCGTATTCGCTCATCTCTTTCAACACGCATTTATCCTTGAAATGGATCATTTTTACTTTGGCAAGGCGCAAATGAAAAAAATGCCTGATGGTTCTTACGACTTTGATGCTCCTGAGGCTGTAGATATTGCAGACTGTGCACGTGCTGCCCGCCAACTACTTACCGGCAAGAAGGTAACTATTCCGAAATACGATATGGTAACAAGCGACCGCATAGGCATGCAAACCATACAGCTACCGCTACAAACTCGATTTTTAATTATTGAGGGTATATTCGCGTTCAATTCGCCGCTTCGAGAGCTTGGAGATCTTAAGATCTATCTCGATACGCCCACCGAAATCCGCGTCGCCAGACGGATGCTTCGGGATGAACAAAAAGGCAGATCACCAATCGAGACACTCAACTGGTCCATTACGGTCGAAAAAAATCATCGGAAGTACATTGAACCCATGAAAAAATATGCAGACCTTGTCATCCCCTTCTCGTATAATCCCGTGAAGTTTGCAGAATAACGACTTACCTCAAGTGCGCCAATCCCCGTTCCTTGGCCCTACGGAATGAAGAGACGAATAGAAGTAACATTAGAGTGAAATAGAGCACATTGAGGACTGTACTTTTTATCAGCATATCCAAGGGCACATACCCAGACGCAATGGCCGCTCGCATCCCTTCAAAAACGTATGTCGTAGGTAAAAACTGACCAATTATCTGCATCCAGATAGGCAGCGAGGAAACCGGATAATACACTGCGGAAAACGGCATCAGGAGATACCCTCCCGCCCACGCAAGTGTTTGCACTTTGGTCCCCCACCGCAAAAAGAGACTGGAGACAAACAATCCGAACCACCACCCGACAACCAGAAGATTTACGAGAAATGGAATAAGGAGAAACCCGAGCCGAAAGATATTCACCGCATAGAGAAACCACGCCAGTGCCGCGGTAAACGCTACGGTCAAAAACAGCTTCATAACCCCAAGGGAAAGGAGGGCCACCGTCCACTCGGCAAGCGTAAGGGGGGTGCTAAAAAGATTCACCATGTTCTCGCTCCAGAGCTCTTCCAAGAAATTGACGGTGATTTCGTATTGTCCGCGCCAAACGACATACCAAAGAATCACTCCCAACAGGATGTTTGTGATATACACGACCGCGCTACCGCCCTGTTCTTTTGAAATAGCAGAAAACGTCAATCCCCAAACGATGATATCTATGGATGGCCAGTAAAATGCATCAACCACCCGATCAAACGTCCGGCGGAAGTTATAGAGATGACGCGTGATAATACCAAAAACTCTGTGCCAGGAAAAATTTTTCATACGTGCCTCCGGTGAGTGACTGACAAAAAGAAATCTTCAAGCGACGGACGGACAATTTCAATCTCTGTATACTCTACGCCCCGTTTCCC
>CAZOTW010000066.1:0-6641 GCA_964582845.1 uncultured Gammaproteobacteria bacterium | reverse complement strand
GAACACGAATAGGCGCCGGCCGTCAGCCTGCGTCGCAGGAGAGCGCACAATGGCGATAACCAACGGCATCCATCACGTCGCTTATCGTTGTAAGGACGCCAAAGAGACGGTCGAGTTTTATCGCGACGAGCCCGCTTCTCCTGATATTTTCGTATTCCGTGAGTTTCGATTTTTTGAGGGTTCCGTGCTTCGTTGCCATGACGATGTATTCCACGCCTTGTTCTTTTTGCTCTGCGCGCTTGAGGGAATAGGTCAATACAGAAGTCACCCTTTCGCCTTGCTCTATATTAATGAGGTTGACGACTGCTTGTCCTTTTGCCTGGCGGCTGGTTTCCGGTATGTCCCAGACGCGTACCTGGTAGACGCGGCCGCGGTCGGTAAAGAAAAGCATATTATCGTGTGTTTGAGCAGAAACCAATCGGTCAATCGTATCTTCCTCTTTCGTCGCCATGCCGATCACGCCTTTGCCTCCCCGTTCCTGCATTTTGAAAGCGGCCCTGGGCACGCGCTTGATATACCCCGCGTCACTCATGGTGATAATCACCTCTTCGTTTGCGATAAGCTGTTCTTCGCTGAATTCTCCGACTTTGCTTTTGTATACTTTCGTTTTGCGGTCATCCCCGAATTTTTCTTTGAGTTTGACCAGTTCGTCTTTGATGACGCTCAGGATTTTTTCCGGATGGGTGAGTAAATCCTCGAGATACGCGATTGTTTCGCGGATCATGGCAAGCTCATCTTCAATTTTTTGCCGTTCCAGAGCCGCAAGGCGTCGGAGCTGCATGTCCAGGATGGCAGTGGTTTGGATGTCAGAAAGTCCAAACCGTTTCATGAGTTTCCCTTTGGCTTCATCGGCATCTTTACTTTTCTTGATAATCGAAATAACTTCGTCGATATGGTCAACGGCAATTTTCAGTCCTTCCAGGATGTGTTCGCGCGCTTTTGCCTCCCGCAACTCAAATTCGCTTCGCCTTCGTACCACATCATGGCGATGTTTGACGTATTCCTCAAGGATAAGTTTGAGCCCGCAGGTTTGCGGGGTATTATCGACAAGAGCTACCATGTTGACGGGAAATGTGGTTTGGAGGGCGGTGTATTTGAAAAGGTTGTTAAGCACTTGTTTCGGACGCGCATCGCGCTTGAGTTCGACCCATACGCGGATTCCTCTCCTATCCGACTCATCGCGAAGATCGCTGATTCCCTCAAGGCGTTTTTCTTTGACGAGATCCGCAATTTTAGCGACCAGCTGTGCTTTGTTTACCTGATACGGAAGTTCGGTGATGATGATTGCCGATTTCCCCTGGCCGATATCTTCAATTTCGGCTTTCCCGCGCATGACGATTTTCCCTCGTCCTGTGGCGTAGGCGGTTTTAATCTCGTTGATGTCATATATATTGCCTCCTGTGGGAAAATCCGGGCCCTGAATATGCTCCATGAGCTCATCAACGGTCACGTCAAAATGCATGATGGGTTTCCCAAACGGCGTATGGTCCGTTTTCTCCGTTTCTTTTGCTGCAGGATGCTTTTCCATCGTCGTTTTACCAATCAAAAGAAGCAATGCATCTACAACCTCGGTAAGATTATGGGGAGGAATTTTGGTTGCCATACCGACGGCAATTCCTTCACTTCCCATGAGAAGCAGATTGGGAAGTTTTGCGGGTAAGTAAGTGGGCTCGTTTATCGTGCCGTCAAAATTCGGGATAAAGTCAACGGTTTCTTTCTCTATATCTAAAAGCATTTCATCGGCAATGGTCGCCAATCGGCACTCGGTGTAGCGCATGGCAGCCGGAGGGTCTCCGTCTATGGATCCGTAGTTTCCCTGTCCGTCAATCAACTGGTAGCGCATGGAAAATTCCTGTGCGAGACGAACGAGTGCTTCATACACAGGAGCATCGCCGTGCGGATGGTATTTGCCCAACACTTCTCCGACGACAGATGCACTTTTTTTGTACTTAGCGCTGTGGTGTAGGCCAACCTGGTGCATGGCGAATAGGATGCGCCTATGGACGGGCTTCATGCCGTCGCGCACATCCGGAAGCGCCCGCGCCACGATAACGGACATCGCGTAGTCGAGGTACGACTTTTGCATTTCCGTCACGATTTCCGATTGTAGAATTTTTCCTATGTCCATAACATTGCTACGTCACCTAGGTTACCTAGGTGACGTAGGTTACCTAGGTTTTTATTTTAGGAATCCGGCGATGAGCAGTGCCACGATGTTGGCAACTTTGATCATCGGGTTTATGGCAGGCCCGGCGGTATCTTTATACGGATCACCGACGGTGTCACCGGTGACTGCAGCCTGATGCGCCGGGCTTCCTTTCCCGCCGAGATGACCTTCCTCTATGTACTTTTTTGCATTATCCCATGCCGCTCCTCCCGTGGTCATCGATAGGGCGACAAAGAGACCAGTAACGATGGTCCCCATGAGTAGGCCGCCAAGGGCTGAGGCTCCCAAAAGAAAGCCAACCGCAATGGGTGTAGCCACAGGTAAGAGAGCCGGTACGATCATTTCTTTGAGCGCTGCGCGCGTGACAATATCAACTGCTTTGCCATACTCCGGCTTGGCTTTTCCTTCCATAATGCCTTTAATCGTTTTAAATTGCCTACGCACTTCGACAACGACTGCTCCTGCTGCTTTTCCGACTGCTTCCATGGCTAGTGCGCCAAATACATAGGGCAAAGAAGCTCCAATGAGAAGTCCAACGACGACATTGGGATCGGATAGGCTAAAAGAGAGCACGCCTTTTCCGGCCAGTTCCTGCGTATAGGAAGCAAACAGTACCAAAGCCGCGAGTCCCGCCGAGGCAATGGCATAGCCTTTGGTAACGGCTTTGGTGGTGTTGCCGACAGCGTCCAGCGCATCGGTGACCGCTCGCACGTGTTCCGGTTGCTTGGTCATTTCCGCAATTCCCCCAGCGTTGTCGGTAATCGGGCCAAATGCGTCAATCGCGACAACAATACCGGTCAGGGAAATCATCGCCATTGCCGCGACCGCAATGCCATATAGTCCGGCAAGTCCATAGGCTACGAGCATCGCTGCGGCGATGAGTAAGACCGGGGCAAGCGTTGACTTCATGGAAAGGGCAAGCCCGGCTATAACATTGGTGCCATGTCCGGTACTGGACGCTTCAGCCAGGTGTTTCACTGAACCATACGCTTTGGACGTATAGAATTCGGTGATTGCTACCATTCCCAGGGTAACGACGATACCCACACAGCTTGCCCAAAATAAGCTCATGCTGGTAACGAGTCCATTGTCTGCCATCATGGTGTTAGTTATGACATAGAAAAAGACGGCAGATAGTACGGAAGCCGCGATCAGTCCTTTATAGAGGGCCGGCATAATTTTTTTATCTTTTCCCAAACGTACAAATACCGTACCGATAATAGACGCAACAATGCCCGCAGCACCTACCACCATCGGGAAGTAGAGCGCGTTGGTAAAATCCGGCAGCATCAATTTGCCTAAGAGAATTGCCGCGACTGCGGTGACCACGTACGTTTCAAAAAGATCGGCAGCCATACCAGCATCGTCTCCCACGTTATCTCCCACGAGATCCGCTATGACGCCGGGGTTTCTGGGGTCGTCTTCAGGAATTCCCTTTTCAATTTTCCCCACCATGTCGGTGCCCACGTCTGCGCCTTTGGTGAAGATGCCTCCACCAAGCCTGGCGAATACCGAGATGAGCGATCCTCCAAATCCGAGTGCAACGAGTGGTTTGAGATCAAATCCGTTCGTTGCACCAGAACCGATCATAAGATAGGTAACAGCGATAGCCAGAAGTGCTAATCCCGCAACCATCAGACCCGTCACGCTGCCACCGGAAAACGCTACGGAAAGAGCGGCACCAAGTCCCTCTTTGGCTGCCTGTGAGGTGCGGATATTGGCACGTACCGCGATATTCATACCAATAAATCCGGCGACAGCCGAACAAAATGCACCAATGGCAAACGCAGCGGCGCTAAACGTTCCCAACGTGAAAGCAAGAAGTATGACTATGGCAATAGCGAGGACTCCCACTGTTTGATATTGTCGCTTCAAAAACGCCTGTGCTCCCTCAGCTATCGCTTGGGCAATGGCATTCATGTCCGGGGTGCCTTGGGGTAGTTTGACAATTTTTACCGCCAAAAATAGACCGTAGGTAACGGCGGCAACTCCGGAAATAAGTGAGAGCGTCATGTAGTTCATACGAATACTCCTTTCAATTGTTTTATACCATTATACCTACATTATATATCCAAAAAATAATAGACTTCGTCCTCCTTCATTTCCTTCTCGCCTGTTCCCTACTATTCGCCCGCCTTGCCGGCGAGGCAGGTAGACGGCTCGAAGAGCACTTTCGGAGGACTCCGTCCGCAAACCTCATTATATATCTAAGGTAGCACTTTTCGTCCTCCGCAACTTCCCGTTCGCCTTACCTACTATTCGCCCGCCTTGCCGGCGAGGCAGGTAGCGCGGCTCACGGAGCGTTTGCTGGAGGACTCCATCAGCTAAGATTCATTATATATCTAAGGTAGCTGATTTCGCCCTTCGACAGACTCAGGGTCAGCGAGCGTAATTCCTCATTATATATCCAATGTAGCGCTCTTGGCATGCGTTTGGATGAAACGCTTGCGCGGTGGTACCTCATTGCCCATGAGCATACTAAAGACCCCGTCAGCTCCGGCTGCATCTGCTATCGTCACCTGGCGCATGATACGATTTACCGGATTCATGGTCGTTTCCCACAGTTGTTCCGGATTCATTTCCCCTAACCCTTTGTAGCGCTGTATGTTGGGTGCACCTTTTACCTCTTTGGCGTGTTGGCTGAGAGTGCTATCGCGTTCTTCATCAGAATAGGCATAATAGACATTTTTCCCAATCGTGATTTTAAATAATGGGGGTTGCGCGATATACAAGTGTCCTTTTTCTACAATGTATGGCAAGTGTCGGTAGAAAAATGTCAGAAGAAGCGTCATAATGTGTTCGCCGTCCACGTCCGCATCGGTCATGATGATGATGCGGTGATACCGGAGCTTTTCGGGGTTCAGGCTTTCCGCTATTCCCATCCCTAAGGCAATGACGAGCGCTTTGAGCTCTTCGAACTCGACAATTTTATCCAGTCTCGCCCGTTCGGTATTGAGAATTTTTCCCCGAAGGGGCAAAATTGCCTGAAATTTGCGGTCTCGTCCTTGTTTGGCGCTTCCACCGGCGCTATCCCCTTCGACAATGAATAATTCCGAAATTTCCGGATTTTTTTCCTGACAATCGGCAAGTTTTCCCGGAAGTGATGCTCCTTCGAGAGCCCCTTTTCGGATAATTGCATCTTTTGCGGCTTTGGCGGCAAGACGGGCTTTGGCGGCAAGATATACTTTCTCCAAAATTTTTCTGGCGTCTGCAGGATTTTCCTCAAAATAGGTATCTAAGCCTTCTTTGACCGCTGATTGCACAAATGGTTGCACTTCGGCGTTGCCTAATTTCCCTTTCGTTTGTCCTTCAAATTGCAGCGTCTGGGAGGACATTTTTATATAGACGATCGCCGTCAGCCCTTCCCGCGTATCGTCGCCGGTTATGCTGTCATCGCCGTTTTTATTGGCGCCGATTTTTTTGGCATAGTCATTAATTGCGCGAGTGAGCGCCATGCGAAAGCCGGTCAAATGGGTGCCACCCTCCACGGTATTAATGACGTTGACATAAGATTCGATGGTTTCCGAAAAGCTGTCGTTGTACTGGATGGTGACTTCCATATCGATTGCTTCGTTTTCGGAAATCCTCTTTATCGTTATGGGGTCATGGAGGACAATCTTGTTTCGGTTGAGTGCTTTGACAAGCGAGCTAATACCGCCTTCAAAATAGTAGTTCGCGCACTCACCCGACCGTTCGTCGTTTAAATGAAATGCGAGCTTGGCGATGAGGTACGCACGGTCCCGAACCTGCTTTTTGACCGTGTTAAAGTCGAGGGCAATTCCCTCTTTAAATATTTCGGCGTCGGGAAGAAACGTGATGGTGGTTCCTGTATCTTTGGTTTTTCCTATTTTTTTGACCGGTCCCTGGGGAATACCGCGTTTATGCGATTGTTGGTAAATGATGCCGTCCCTACGGACTTCGGCCGTGAGCCAGCTTGAAAGTGCATTCACAACGGATCCTCCGACGCCGTGAAGCCCGCCGGATATTTTATATGCCTTTCCTTCGAATTTGCCCCCTGCGTGGAGTTTAGTTAATACGAGCTGCATGGCTGATACGTTGTATTTTGGGACGTTGTCTACGGGGATTCCACGCCCATCATCCTGTACGGTCGCACTATTGTCTGCATGTATGGTTATCCACACGTTTTTCGCATATCCGGCAAGCGCCTCGTCAATGGAATTATCGATAATTTCGTTCAGACAATGGTGGACCCCGGCAAGTGACGTGGTTCCTATGTACATGGCCGGACGCTTCCGGACGGGCTCAAGTCCCTCCAGAACCACGATCTGTTCGCCGGTATATGCATCACTTGGTTTTGCCATTGATTTTGAAGAAAAAAAGGAGCCTCCCCGGCAGTTTTGCCGGGTTATGTAGCTCTAAAACCATTCTACACCATCCCAAAATGGTTGTCTAGAGAAGATGAACAGAGAGTAGTATTGGTACCAAAAAATTCATTGAACCACACAAGATACAG
>CAZOTW010000065.1:5904-6817 GCA_964582845.1 uncultured Gammaproteobacteria bacterium | reverse complement strand
TTTTTCGCGCAAACGCGCAAGTTGTCCACAACATGGTTTCCCACGCGCTCTTCACGATGCTTTTGCGATATATTCCAAAGAGCGGGCGAGCGAAATCATTTTAAAATGCACTGAAACCCGCCGCAAGAAAGATTTGAGATATCTTACTCTATAGGCGGGTTTCATTGAACAAGCGGGAGAAATAACAGGAATCAAGAATACATAGGTGAGCGTCTTTTTAAAAGGATTACGCTCGCCCGATCCATGTTGAAGTTGGCGGGGCCCAGGGGTCATTTCCCAAGGAGCGAGGAATATAACTGCTTATACAGCCTCGCACTTTTCCTCCAGGACACGTCTTCTTGCATCACCCGCGCGATCATAGCTTGCCACCGCTTGGGATTATCCCGCCAAAGCGCCATAACGTCCTCTATCCGATCGGCAAGGGCAGCACCCGTGTACGCATCAAAGACAAAGCCGGTTTTGTTATCGCTCACCGTATCTTTGAGCCCCCCGGTAGACCGAACCAACGGAAGCGTACCGTAGCGCATCGCAATCATCTGCGTGAGTCCACACGGTTCAAACTTCGACGGCACGACGAGCACATCCACTCCGGCATAGATCCTGCGCGCTAACCCTTCGTCAAACGCGTCGACAAACGAAAGTTTCTTCTTGTTTGCCCGGGCAAAGGCTTTCAGCTGGCCCACAGTTTTGGCGTCACCAGAGCCTAAAATCACTACCTGAATCGCCTGATCGCGGAGGAGCTTTTTTAACGCTTCCATACATATATCGATACCTTTTTGGTGGGGCTCGATTCTCCCGACAAAGCCAAAAAGCGGTGCGTCTATCTGCGGCAACTTGAATTCCTGCTGGAGACGCGCTTTCAGGAGCGGTTTGACGCGGAAAACGCTCTTGCGCGTATAGCGGTGCGGGATAG
>CAZOTW010000065.1:1573-5854 GCA_964582845.1 uncultured Gammaproteobacteria bacterium | reverse complement strand
AAGGACGATGTGTTGACGCGAGAGTAAGACTTTTCCTATGTATCTCCCATGATCCTGATGGATGATTTCTTTGGCATACGTCGGCGAAACCGTCGAAATACAGTCCGCATATTCTAGCCCTTCGCGGAGGAGACTCACTTCTTCGACACTTTTATGCTTGAGGATATGAAATGCGCTTTTGGCAGCTCCGACATCTTTCGCAAGCGACGTCGGGGCGACACCGCGGTAGAGCATGTTGTGAAGCGTCAAGATGGTCTTGGTACTTTTTGATTGAATCGTGGCATGGGTACGGAGCACTTTATTATTTTCCCCCAAAAGCAGGGGTATAAGCGCTGTATGCCAGTCGTGGCAGTGTACAATGTCAAAGGAATGCCCCAGGAGGCTGGGTGCCGCATGATAGAAGGTTGCGACCGTTTTTGAGTAAAAGGCAAACGTTTCGACAATTTTCTTTGACCGGTATGCGAGGAGTTTTGGATGGCGAAAAAGATAGAGATTCACGCCGTGCGTACCAAGCGGGACGGAAAAAATAAACACCAGTTCCCGCGTACCGGCAAAATCGACGGCCAGTTGCCCGACCCCATGGACTTTCTCTACCCGGACACTTTTATAATACGGCATCGCCACCGAAACGTGGACTCCAAGAGACGATAATGCAACCGGCAATGAAAGACTGACGTCAGCAAGTCCCCCGATTTTAAAAAATGTCGCAACTTCGCTCGTGGCAAATAAAATATGCATATTGGGCAGGCCCCGCTCATCGGGGCAGGATGATTGTTCAATAGGTTTTGATCAATTTTGGATCAAATTTTTCCTCTTTATCGTACGTTTTTCTATAAAAATATGTTGTCAATAAAATCATCGTCTCTTCCCATCATATACCAAGAGGTCCCTGGGGTGATAGAACCAACTTTTCGCGTGATTTTGCGCAGTTTTTGGGTATGTAACAGTATGTAATCGGCGCCTCTGACAGCCCCACAAGAAAATAGCACTCCGAAAACACCGCTGATAAGATATGTGCGTAATCTTACAGGGGACGAGGGGCAAGTTTTATGGAAAATTCGTGAAAAACTTACGAAAGACCGAAGTGAGTACGGTATGCGCCGTCATTTTCTATCTTATGCGCGATGACATAAATGACATCACCACTCATGCCACAGTATTCCCGTAAAAAACTAATCTCTTTTTCACACGGATAGGGATACACCCATACACTTTCCTGTAAATTGTAAAAACCAAGTCGCTTGATGGTGATCCGGAACACGTTTCGGAGTGACGATTTGTGCCGGGCAACGTCATAGATGACGAGTCGCCATTTTCCGTCCCACTTACCGGGTTTTGCGACCTCCATATTTTCTAATCGATACTTCATAAGCCATCGCTTCCCCCGGTCTGTCAAAAGGTATCTCCCCTCTCCACCCTGCATAATAAACTTTTGTCGAAAGAGACGCTTGAGGGTTCGCTTGAGATAGAAGGGATGGTACTGAGGTAAGTGGATGGGCTCAACGGATTCCCCGGCTCCGATGCGTGCCAGGATGTGTTTGACCGGTGCATATTTCTTCGGAACGGGTTCCGTCTCCGCCTCTGCTAAGACAATCTTTGCAATGGAGATCATCGTGTCGTCGTTGGGGGGTGGGATATCGACGATGATGTTTGAATTGCGCTTTGACCGTCTTGCCATAGCCGTAAATTACAGTATTACACGACAATATTGGTTTCATACTCTATGGTGTCGAATGCGGACATATTTGTCAAGATGTCAAACATACTTTTGACGTTTTTCGAGCATTTTTTTACCATTTTTGCAAAAGAATTCTACAAATATAGATACACTCTTCTGGTTTGTCGAAATTTTCCGTGCTCGATATTACACCATCGTGTTACATATCCTTATAATTAATATATTGTGATGAAATTTACCCCACTAAACCGGTCTTGGCGTTTTCAGTGACTCAGAAGAGGGCGTTTGTCGATGGAAACGTCGACAAGATCTCACCGTGAGACAATAGCATCATCTCTTATGCTTCATATATCTTTGTATCTCTCAACTGCGATACTGTGATACGCGTTTGTCTAGTCCCTTTCGTGTGACAAAATATGTTGATTTGTCACATTAAAACAATCTATAACTAAATTGCTATTTTCCCACCATACGTATGCACCGTAAGGCGTGCCAGTCGCAGGAGAAGAACGAAAGTTTCGTTTGTTCATAAGGACAATCATCGACTTTTGGTGCTTCTTATATGAAGCTCTTTTAAGTTTATCACATTTTTCGGGCGTAAGCTGCCAAAAAAGTATGTTTTTCAACATATCATCATATTTTTGTCGAAATATCCCATAGATTGATTATGAAAAATCGCCTTCCCTTTGCATTTTTTGACAAAAAAACGGGAAAATGGATACAAAAATACTACAGAAGTGCAAATCAATATCCTCTGTACGCTTTTCGTGCAGCATACAATTCTTCCGTTAATCCACCGTGCGTCCTATGACGCTCCTTCAGGGAAACAATAAGCTTATCCAAAAGATAGTTAGCCTGATGAATAAGCGTGATCATCAGATTAACGGTTTTCTCTATATCCGCGGGGAGATTGGGGAAATGGGGGGAATCGGGAAGCGTCGGGGTTTTCCGTATCACGTCCCATATTTCCCCTATCTCCCGTATTTCCCCAATTGCTCTCTCTTTACCCCATATGGAAAGTTTTCGCTGTCGCGCAAACGCAATATAATCTTTCAGAAGCTCCTCAAGCGACCCCCGAGCGACTCCGGTAAGCTTAATATATCCCTTTGTCCCCTCCTGTTTGTTCCCTTCTAGTATGTTTTGCATTCCGGACCTGGCAGCTTGTTCCATCTGATCATAGGTACGGGAACGCCTATCGAGGTATCGACGACAGAACTCTACGGTATAATCGTATATAGGAACGGTAATTTTATAAGCCAAAAGATACTCATATCCAGCTTTTTTCTTTTCTCCTCTATCATTCATGTTTCCTTATCTCACCGAATTGACGCTCCAATTACCTTTTTATAGACGTTTACATATCCGTCTACCATTTTGTCGTCTGTAAACTGTTCTTCGATATGTTTTCTGCAATTAGCCCGATCTATCTCGCCGATTCGTCCGATCGCTTCGACCAATCCATCAATTCCCTGCTTCTTTATGCACCAACTTCCCTTCCTGGGGCGCTCGGCATCATCCGGATCAATGATAAAACCCGTTATCCCGTCTTTGACAATCTCGCCCCCTGAGCCTCTGTTGTACGCGATAACCGGCGTCCCGGAAGCCATAGACTCTACAAGCACCATGCCAAACGGTTCCTCCCATTCAATCGGGAATAATAACGCTTTCGCCTGACGATACAGTTCGATTCTTTGTGCTTTTTTTACAACGGGTAATACCGTGAAGCGAGAATTTGCAAGATCCTGTTTCAGGCTCTCATAATACGCGTTTTCTTCACCTTCCGAAGGCATATTGACACTCACCATCAAGGGAACATTAGCATCGTTTGCTGCGCGGATCGCGTTGTGCAACCCCTTTTCCCGTGTGAGCCGCCCCAAGAAAAGAAAACCGTCGAGAATTGGCCCTGGATTAAACGGATATCCGTCAAGAGGGATACCGTGATAGACCGTATCGATAAATGTCAGCGGAAGACTCGATTGCCGAAAAGCGTTGCTGATAGCCACGTACGCGTGGTCGGCAAATTGGGAAAATTCATGATATTCATAAGTCCCTTCGGGCGGTAACGGATCATGAAGAGTGTACACCGTCGGAAACGGATGAATCACCCTCTCCATGTAGTGGCTCATAAAGAGACTTGAGTCGTGATACACGTGGAGGATATCGAGTGCTCCTTCGTGCGCCTTATGAAACGCGCGCGAGATGCTGTCTAGTTCAAACGCGTGTTTGGCAAATTCGGTGTTGAGGATTTGGCGTTTTTCTTCGGAAAGACCGCGAAACTTGCTGTACGGAAGAGGAGATTTCACCAAATCAAGCGATGAGGATGTAATTGTCGCTTTTGTCTCCACGTCAGGGGTCGAAAACACAGTTACCTCGTGGCCACGCTCCACCAGACCATTGGAAAGTGAGGTAAAAAGCTCCCGCGGGGCAAAAATTTTGTCCGGAAACAGGTTCGGCGAAGCGTAAATAGATGGAAATAATAAACCAATTTTCATAAACGTATCCGCTATCTTCATCCACTCCTGCGGGTCCTGTCACTCACAACACGGATCGGGCGAGCGTAATCCTTTTAAAAAGACGCTCACCTACGTACTCTTGATCCTCGT
>CAZOTW010000065.1:0-1516 GCA_964582845.1 uncultured Gammaproteobacteria bacterium | reverse complement strand
ATCTTGCGGCGGGTTTCAGTGCATTTTAAAATGATTCCGCACGCCCGCTCTTTGGGAAATTGTATGGTTGTGCGGGTGACAGCCGCGAGAGCCTCCTGACGATCCCGCAGTCTCGCACGAATGCTACAAAGGATATACGGTATATCCCAAAAGGTATGAGTGTGATCAGAAGATGTGATAGATACAATAGCGATCCGGTGCGAGACGAGGACATCGTCGGGACACGCGGCTGGCAGGACCCGCGGATACAAAATACAAGATGACTTAAGCGCTATTAAGTATTTTTTCATACACTTTTTCGTACTCGTCGACCATTTTTTCGACAGAAAAATGCTCAAGGACATGTTGTCGACATTTTTCACACATAGATTGGTATGATGCGCTGTCCATGTCTACTATTGCCTTCACTTTCTCGAGTAATCCGTCTGTTCCGGCCTTCTCATCGACAAGATATCCGGTACCGTCTGTAATTGTCTCCACTACCCCGCCCCGAGCATACGAAACCACGGGTGTGGCACATGCCAGAGACTCCACGGGGACTAATCCAAAGGGTTCATTCCACTTCGTGGGCACGATCGTAACCTTGGCGTTTTGGTAGAGCGTGACCATGCCTTCCCGATTTTCATGCTGGGCAAGCTGGATCTTCACCCCGTCGATGTGCGGTTTAATGACTTTTTCAAAATACTCGGGTTCCGTGACCTCTCCGGCCATCACCAGGGGTAAACCGAGCTTCTGGGCAACGACAATCGCTTCCTCGGGCCCCTTTTTGTCGATAACCCGACCTGCCCAAAAAAGATAGTCGCGCGTCGGTTTGGTCGGAAGCGGCGTATAGGCCGTTGTATCGACCCCATTATAAACAGTTGCGACGTAATTGACGCCGGGCACCCGCTGGGCATTACTTATGGAAGTGAAGTTCAGTTTAGGCCCGAAGTGGAACACGAGCTCTTTTTCGTCCGGATTGACAAATTCATAGATGCGATGGAATGTGTGGATCGACGGCGTTTTGCATGCCGCACCAAACGGCAGGCCCAAAAACTGTGCGTGAGAATGAATGATGTCAAACTGGTCGCCCATCTCAAAACAGTGCGCCACATGGAGGAGCGGGTAAAACGAGCCGCCGAGCGTGGATTTGACGTTCTCCTGAAGCCCCATGGCTTTCGGGATCACGGCCTCAAGCTTGGCACTTGTTTTTGAGTCGCCGCTGGCAAACAGTGTCACCTGGTGGCCACGTTTGACCAAGCCTTCCGTGAGGTGATATACCACCCGTTCCGTGCCTGCGTACCCGGGCGGCGGCAAGGGAATCCACGGAAGGACCAGCTGGGCTATGCGAAGAGGCCTCATAAATCTAGAGTAGCAGATGTGCGAACGGGGTTAAAGTGGCAAGGCTTCACGAGCTCTGTGCTCGCGGGTCCTGTCACGAGTTGTTCTTCCCCGCCAGTGCTCGAATGTATACGCCACTTATCTAGAAGTCATCTCATAATTACGAGAGTTACGTCATTCTGGCAAGCCGAAGGCG
>CAZOTW010000064.1:0-6827 GCA_964582845.1 uncultured Gammaproteobacteria bacterium | reverse complement strand
CGCGTACTGGGACGGTTTTAGAACTATTTCCAAACTGAGGAATTTTTTATTGATATGAACTTCTCTTTATGATACGGTTTTAGTGTTTTATGGAATGTATTAAAAAACACCGCTGGATTCTCGCCCTTGTTGCGTGTTCGTTCATTATCAGAATTCTCATCTACCTCAACATCATGAATACCACCCCGTTTGCAGACTATTTTGCGTATAAAGAATGGGTCTATAAGAGTTATTCAGTCGGACTGAACAACGTCTATCATGTCCATTCCCAATATAACATGATCGATGTGAACCAGCCGCCCGGAACAATTTATGTTTTAAGAGGATCATACGAGGTGTTTCTTCTCACCGCGCGGGTACTCACGCACTTTTTGCATCTCCAAGTAGGAGCGACTGCTTGGATTAATGATAATTTACTCATATTTTTCTTTCGGCTGCCATCGATCATCGCGGACCTCCTGTTAGGTTTTTTGATCTATGGCATGGTGAAGTCTAAAACGAACGAAAGGTTAGCTCTCGCTTCGTCCGCTTTGTACTTATTCGGTCCTCCCGTTATCTACAATAGTACTGTGTGGGGGCAAATAGACTCCGTCAATAACGTATTTTTCTATCTTTCTTTACTCTTTCTCGCAAAAAAGCAAGCGTTCCCTTCTGTTTTTTGTTTCGCGCTTTCATTGTTCATAAAGCTCTCACTGTTGAGTTGGCTCCCTTTGTATATATTGATTGCCTTATTCGGCGGTTTTTTCAAAAAAACAGCTTTCCTTAAGGCCATGGTGACAACAGGTATCATAATCTGGATGTTATGTATTCCTTTTTCGACGAATCCTTTTTGGATTATTGACATGGGCAAAAAGGTAACTGTAGGAATATCTCAAGATATTTCGAGTAATGCATTTAACTTTTGGTGGCTCATGTTCAATCCCGCGCCCTTTACGAGTCCTCCGCCGGCAACCACGGCCTATTACGGTTTACCCTTACATACGTGGGCGACGTTACTATTTGGGTTATGTTACCTCCCGGTCCTGTGGTATTCCGTTAAAGTAATAAAGATGAAAAAACTCACTGTCGAAACAGTATTTTTCCTGGCAGGTCTCACTGCTTTTGCCTCTTTTCTGTTCCTTCCGAAGATGCACGAACGCTATCTTTACCCAGTACTCCCATTGTTTATCACGTGGACAGGAATGAAAAACAAATATTGGATTACCACTGCGCTACTTAGCGTGGTTCATTTTCTCAACCTTTATGTAACGTGGAATCCAAGTTTGTTTCTCTTTGGTCGCTTTGAAGAGATAATCATGAGTCAAAACGGTAAATGGCTTTTAAGCTTCGTGACGATTGTTATTTTTGGTTTTTATTACGGAAAGATTTGTCCAACCGGTATCGGCAAATATAAATATCAACGACTGGAATGATTACAAATTTGTCTGGTCCCAAGATGAAGTCGGAAACCAATCGGTAGAATATTATATTAACGGAGCATTCCAAGTATCAGCGCCTATGAGTCCTTGCGCGCTCAATGACAATTGGTATATATAGTACATATCAGAACTTTCAATGAATATTCTCCAAACAATTATTTTTGCTGTTGTTGAGGGGTTAACTGAATTTTTACCTATTTCCTCCACGGGACATCTGATTTTAACTGCGGATATTTTAAAGATCCCTCAAACAGAATTTGTGAAAAGTTTTGAAATTATTATCCAGCTCGGCGCGATTCTCGCCGTCATGTTTCTTTACTGGAAAAGGATCATGACAAATACTAAACTGTGGCCGAAGCTTTTCATAGCCTTTTTACCTACAGGTATTATCGGGTTAACGTTATATAAATTCGTGAAGGGGTTTCTGCTCGGAAACCAGACCGTCACGCTCGTTGCTCTGTGTATTGGAGGAATATTACTTATTATTTTGGAGAGAGTATACAAAGAACAGCAACATCATCTATCCACTGTTGACCAAATTTCCAACAAACAAGCCTTGTTGATAGGGGTTTGTCAGTCTCTTTCCATAATTCCGGGAGTATCAAGAGCTGCAGCCACAATCGTCGGAGGAATGTTTTTGGGTTTAAAAAGAACCACGGCCGTAGAATTTTCCTTTCTGTTGGCTATACCCACCATGGCAGCGGCGACGGGTTTAGATTTGATCAAAAACAATTTCTCCTTTTCAACACATGAATACACCTTGTTAGCAATAGGACTTGCAGGTTCCTTTATCACAGCCTTCATTGCTATTAAATTTTTATTGAAGTTTGTGCAAACCCACACCTTCGTCCCTTTTGGAATCTATAGAATCTTGCTTACTCTCCTCTTTTGGATGTTCATAATAAAGTAATGTTATTCCCCTTGACTGTGTTATTCGGCACATTACTTCGTTGTGTTCTTGCGCCAACCAATGATCAGAGGAAGAAGAAACGTTAACGCATGTCGGAAACCATGCCTTCGCTTCCAAGATAGAATCTATCGACGTACAAAAAGTAAGACGTTTGGTACGTTACGGCCTGGCCCGACTTTGTAGCCACCACTCCATAAAGCGGTTGATCCACCAGAATCGAGATTTAATGCATTTTGGATGCCCATTTTTTGCAATACCCGAGCAACTTCTGCAACGGTTGCGTTGTGAACGACTCCAATATATGCATTGGATCCCGTTACTCCAACAAAAGACCTACTTCCCTTACTCCCTTGTTTCGGATCGGAATTTCCTCCAAACACTACATTTCCCGAAGAAAGAAGTAATGGCTGATTTGCTAAAACGCTGTCAACGCTTGTATCCCTACCCCACTCTTGAGAAGCACCCACAAATCGAGCTGAGTTTCCTAAAAAAATAACTGCTGGAACAGTTGAATAAATATTGTTATCTGAGTTTAAATATTTTTTATTCTTATTCATAGCTAATGTGTCAAAAGAATTAGTTTTGCCCGCACATGAAGGGTACTCGGCTGGACAAAAATATGAACCATTTATACCGGCATATGCGCCGGATCTGGACACATATTCTGCAAGAGAAAATACCGGACAGCTATCTTTGCAATCAGCATCTGATCCGGTATCAACGATGACTCTTGTCGAATTTAGATCTGCGGAAACGATATCCACCAAAAACTCACCGAAATCTGTTGATACTTTCTGTCGGGAATACCCAGACGAAGGAGGTGTATTTTGAGAAGTAACATTGGCAGGTATAGTAAAACTTGCTGCGATTTTCGTTTGTTCTTCAATGATTTGTTTATCAAGATCATCTAACGTAGCCGATGCTGAAGAATAGTTCCTCTCGGTTAAATAATGTAACGTTTTAGCAAACAGTTCAGTATAGGTATTCTTCTTGCTTGAAACTTGAAAATCAAGCATTTTTTCATACGTAGAAACGGCTCTTGTATATGTTTGTTCTATGCTTTTAATGGTATCCTCAAGTTGTTTATTCTTTTTATACTGATCTTCGTTTTTAAGATCAGTTACTTGCTTTTCAACATCAGCAAGTTTTCCTTTCAAATTTGCCTCAGTTACACGAAGTTCTGATATTTTATACATTAAAAAATTGGTTCTCTGATTATAGAAGAAAACAACCAATCCCAATGTGAGAACAAGCACAAAAACCGCGGCTCTCCAGTTGAAGTATTTGGCTACTGATATTTTTGGCAGATGAATCATTGCTTTTAAGTATAGCAAATACTCTAGAAACTGAAGAAGAGTTTGAAGCGATATTGCCTATGGCTACTTTAAGTGTTCTAATTCGTCAATCTTTTTTTTGAGTTCGACCATTTTGAGTTCACGATCTACCATGAGTTTATTTATCCGTTCCAATTCCTCCATTTTTTGACTGAGCGTACTTGTTCTTTCTGCAACCTGCTGCTCCAATTTTTTATTGTAATCCTCTAAGCCTTGTTTACTTTTTTTCAAATCTACGGTCATTTGGCGAAAAGCCATAGCCAGATCACCAATCTCATCTCCAGACCTGACATTCACGGCATAATCTAAATTTCCTTTTGATATCTCCTTAACTCCTTCTAATAATGATTTAATAGGTTTCAGAAAAAATGCTACCAGACAGTACAGAACAACCCCCAGAGCCAAGAATGAAATGATGATGACGCCAAGGGAATTAAGGAGAATGTTTCTTTTGATTGATCCTAAACTTTTCATGGAGAATCCATACCAAAATTTCCAGTTATTGCTACCATATTGTAAGTTTGTTATAGAAATGCCGAAATTCCCGCCTTTATCAAAATAGATAGTTTCCTTTGGAGAGATCTTCGAAGCTTCGAGGAAATATTCCGACGCCGGAGTTTCCATAAAAGCCGTATCGTTGGCACGATAAATTAACCCATCATCTTTCACAATCCACCAAAATAGAAAATTCTCGGTCTTGGTGAGCTTACTTAAACTTTCATACGGAAGTTGCGATTGAATAAATCCAATTTCTATTTGCTTCGATAAAAAATCTCCGAGCGTCCTCGCTTGTGCAATAGCTTCTTGCTTCACGTAGGCGACCTGGTTTCGCACCATGATGAGCGACAACAGAGAGATGATGATGATAACGAAGCAAAAAACACTTATGAAAATTTTTGTGAAAATCTTCATTATCGCGGCGTGCTGCCAACGTCAACTTGGAGTTTATCTGCCAACCAGCACAATAGATTCAATGATATTGGCGTTCACATTGCCTATCCCTGGTATTGGCCCTTGCTCTCCTGCGGTAATCGCTCCCAAAAACGGAACTCCCAGCGTATCATCTGTGATAGCGGGAACTTTTCCAAACTCTTCCTTTGGGAGAACCGTCTTCAGGCCATTGCAAAAAGCCATGATGGCAAAAGCACCCTCCCCTCTCTTTAATCCCGATCGGAACAGCGCATCGTTGGGAATGGTTTCTACCCGGTTCATAGCCACCTGCCAGGTTCCGCTATAGAGAGATATCGTATCCCCGGCATTCACCTGCGCATACACCGTGATGCTTTTGTTTTTTACATCCTGTTCATCGGGTATCGGTGACGTAGCAAACTGCCCCATCTGGTTATTTGCCCCGGTAACGAGCTTTGCGATCGGGTGAAGGAGCGTAAACCCTTTCACCAGCGTAAAGTCTACTTTTTGTTCTTTACTGTTAAATTCTCCAGCATTCAATTTCTTATAAAATTCTCCATTCACCCAGCCGTCATATACATCGAGCGCCGGCTTATTGTCAATCTCCATGATCCTAAATCCGTCGGATTTTGTCACTATGCCACGCTTATCTGTTAATTTAAACGTCGCTTCAAACCCCCAACCGACTTTATTTGTGGTATATACAGCAACTAACATCAATCCGGAATTATATGTCATTTTATCAGTAAATTGTTTCCAGTTGTTTGCAAATTTCGGACCAAAATCTTTCGCATTACCACCGATCACCGGAACGTCTTTACCGATCACGCTCGCAATACCAGATAATATTTCGCTCTCTTTGCCTCTCATCGTGGTACCCATATAGAGAACCATGTTGGGGGGAGTTGACGGCGTTTTACCGGCATCACTGATGGCACTGAGAATTGCCGTTTTTCCTGCATTTGAAGCTGAACTCCCCGGATAAGAGTTTTGATCGACCGTACCCATCCCAAACGTGACCGCGTCTGAGGCTACAAGCAATACTCCTATGGCAAACGGTATATTATCAATGGCTTTGTCATTGGTTATGATCGTATTGGACGTATGCCCATAGATTTTCACTCCAGAGCCAATTTGCGTTCTGATTTCGGCTATAATCGCATCGTGGTTTTCTTCACTTATATACACGACGTATGCAAACTTCGCCTGTTTACCGTTTAACTTAGTTTTTGCACTAGACACTGCTTCACCGATGGCTGCCGTGTAATCCGGATTCGTGCTCCAGGCAACGGCTGCGTCGGAATTAGCAGTGGAGGCAACCCTTTTTTGCCCGGGAGAGAGGGTAAATTCCTTTCCGGTACTAGAGAGGTAGTAATATCCGAAGATTCCTCCGATAATAAGGAAAAAAATGACAATAAGACCATACAAAGGCAGGTTTTTCATATAAATCCTTTCTATATTGATAGTAGCACAAATCCGAAATAATCAATAACCGTGACAGACGGAAGTTCAGAACCGGGATTAAGAAGTGACATCGTAATGGTTATATCCCATTCTTCTAAGTTTTTTGTAGAGTTCAATATGGCACAGTTGGAGTTTACCCAGTTTCTCATCTCCCCAATCTTCGGGTTTATACGCACCTGCTCCACAGGCAGCGAGAATTATATTCACCATATTGTTTTCCCTATACTCTCTGAACGTGTCAATTGTGGAAGTATCAGGAATTTGGCTTGGTTCTTCAGGAAAATCTGGAAAATCAGACGGAGAAAGCAAACCGGTTTCAATCCCGCTTCTCACAATTGCCCACGTCATATCATTAATGAAGCCAATGAAACTTCGTTCTTGTCTTCGTACACTATTACGGATCGCTCCTCCTTCGCTCACTCTAAAGAACCTTTCCATTTTTTCCCTGGAGAAGGTAGGTTGATCCGGATGGGTACATTGATCTGGAAAACCCTCAAATAAAAACCTTTCTGCTGGACAATATCTGTTGATATTATTGAAAAAATTACTTTTTGTTCCTAGTCGTTCGAGAAAATCTACGCTTAAACATTCATAATAGTCATGCATGAAAGCCGCTTTCAGTTTAACTGCGGACATGCCTTCTAGTTCATGACACATCTCTGATTTCATAGGAGGGTTACGATGATGTAGGGTGCAAGTATATCAAGAAGCGAGACACAAATCAAACTATAGGATACGACCCTGGTGCAAAACTCCTGGGAGCTTGATTTGACAATAAATTAGGCAGATGAC
>CAZOTW010000063.1:0-6994 GCA_964582845.1 uncultured Gammaproteobacteria bacterium | reverse complement strand
ATTTGGTCCTCCGTGTTGCCGATGCATGGGCTAGTGAGGTAGAAGGAAGTGTATCGAATGTGTCTGTCTGCCCCAAGTAATTTATTCTTCAGGAGGCGGTGGCTGTTCAACCGATGCACCCGGCTTGAGCCACTGGACATACGTGCAACCCGTGGCGACGCGCTTCTCGCGGTCCCAGCCGCTGGTACTACATTTCTTCATCTTTTTGCCCGCAGCTGTGGTATACAGAACGAGTTTTGACCCGCATTCGGGGCATTCTTCGTCCAGAGGTTCGGTCGTACCGTTTATCCATTCCACATAATCGCATCCCGAAGCCTGTCTGGTCGCCGGATCCCACACATTGGTACTGCACTTTTTCATTTTCTTGCCGAATCGAGTAACGACCAACACGAGTGGACTCCCGCATTTGGGACATTTTTCGTCGAGCGTTACCGGATCCACGGCTAACCATTTCACGAACGTACACCCCTCATTTTTTTTGGTTTCGGGATTCCAAGCGCCTTTGCTACAGCGCTGCAACTTTTTACCGCTTGGAGTTGTCACAACGTCACTTAAAGGACTTCCGCATTTCGGACATGAGTCCGGATTGACCTGGGTTGTATCATTCATATGGAAAAATTGTATCATCGAAAGTTCCCAAGACCAAGGGGTCAAAAAAGAGGAAGTAATTCATCAATTATTTTATACACCTCAACCGGACTGCTTGTTGCCATAGCACGGACGCGGTACGCCGACGCGCGGTCAAAGCCTTTGATGTACATCTTGAAGAATTTTTTAAGTATGGCAAAATTTTTCTTCTTGCCCCATGTTTCGTCAAAAAGGGCTACATGCCGACGCATCAGCATAAGTAATTCTTTTGCGGTCGGAATATGAGGGTTTATTGATCGATCAAATACCCATGGATTGTCAAATATCGCCCGTCCGATCATAACGCCGTCGAGATGATATTTTTTACATTTCTCCATCGCTTCTTTGGCCGTCGCGACGTCGCCGTTCCCTAGAATGAGGGTTTTCTTCTTCATGTGATTGCGTATCGCTTCTACTTTGCCGATTTCATCCCAGTGGGCCGGAACTTTGGACATTTCCGCCGCAGTTCTCCCGTGGATAATTAAGGCATCAAGATCTAGAGAGAGCAGATGAGAAATCCATTCCTCGGTGACAATTTTTTTGTAGCCAATGCGCGTTTTCACGCTTACCGGAATATTTTTCCCCGATGCCGCAATGCCACTTTTGGTCGCCTTAATGATTTCCTGAGCAAGTGGCGGATTGTTTATTAATGCCGCGCACGCGCCATCCTTGACGACGTTTCTTTGGGGGCACCCCATGTTCACATCAATGCCATCAAAGCCTAAACCGGCTACAATTTTTGCGACCGTATAAAAATGTTCGGGCTTGTGTCCCCAGATTTGGGCAACGATCGGGTGTTCGCTTTGGGCATACTTCAATCGCTTTGCCACTTCGTCGTGTCCCCGGGATAAAAACCCCTCACAGCTGGTAAATTCCGTAAAAAAGACATCCGGCTTAGCGCACGTTGCCACAATCTGGCGAAATACCGTATCGGTCACATCCTCCATGGGCGCTAAAGCCAGAATCGGCCGTGGTAGTTGAGACCAAATGCTATTGTTCATATCATCGTATTGAGAAATGTTTCTAGAAGTCATCTCATAATTACGAGAGTTACGTCATTCTGGCAAGCCGAAGGCGCGTCCAGAATCCGAAACAGGATGTACGGACTCTGGACAAGCCAGAGTGACGATATCTGAGATAGGTTCTAAGTATATCAAAAGATCATCGTAAAATCCGCATGGTATACTAGGGATCATGTGAAAAAACGTTCGCCTTGGTCGATCATTCATTCCATCCTCTCACTCGGGAAATTCCTCCTATTCATCTCATTTCTCCCGTTATACTTTATCGCAAAAATCCTAAAACCCGCCAAGCTTGTGCGTCGCCTGTGGCACAGAAATTTTAAAGGTGTTTCACTTCGCACTATCTTTTGGTCCGCAGCCAAGCTTATCCTCGTCCTGGCTATCATTACTCCGGTGTGGATTTTCTCCTATTCGGTAACAGGCTACGTCATACTCCAACGATTTGGATACCTCACCGAACTCATCTCCGTATCCGGCACCGGTTCCATGTATCCCACATTCCCCAAAGGAGAAGGCAAAAACCCCAAAACATTATCCAAGCAAGTCGTGGGCACCCCCGGTATGCTTCCCTACCCCAACGGGGTAGTTTTTTTGGGAAAGCGATATTTTAACCACGAAATCCAACGGGGTGATATTGTGGTCGTCGATAACGCACTCATTAAAGCAATGACCAAAAAGCGGTACGATATGGAATCCGGCCTCGTCAAACGCGTCATCGCATTACCCGGCGACACCATTGAAATTCGTGACGGGCTTGTATACTTAAACGGTAAACCGCAGAAAGAGCCATACACTGCCCGAGCCAGGTCCACCTTTGGAGGATCGTTTCTTTCTGACTGTCACATCCTGCAAATCCCTGACCATAAACTTTTTATCATGGGCGACAACCGCAAAGGTAGCAGCGACTCCCGAGATGAGGTGGGACTCGTGGACTATACCGACGTGAAGTTTATGCTTCCGCTTGCCAATCAAAAGGGAACGGTGGACAAAGGTTGGCGTGACGCCACCAATGATTTAGATGCGCATGCGAAAATCTCACTTGATAAAAATGCGTTCCTGGACCTTCTGAACCAAAAACGAAAAGACGCGCGAGTCCAACTTCTCCGATATGAACCAAAACTGGAGGCATCAACCGAGAAGCGGGGCGAGATCATACTGAAATATAACGACTTCTCATCCGAGGCTACCAAAAGTGGCTACACCATGTTGCGCGCCATGGCGGATGCCGGGTACGTCAATACGCTCTGGGGCGAACTTATTATCCAAGGGTACTATGACGCGGGCGAACTGACGGATAATCTCTTTGAATTTGCCGACAACAAAAAGTTTTTGCTCGATAGCCGCTATCAGGATATGGGAATTTCCCTGGTTCAAGGATCAGTCAACAGCTGTCCCACCCAGGTCATCGTCCAACACTACGGCGGCTATATACCGCCCAATTATAAAAAAGAAGATATCCAGGGGTGGAAGGAGATAGTGAAACAGCTCCAGGATGTCCAAGGCAGCTGGCAAAAACTCAAAGACTATCCGAATTTTTACGATACACACAAAACGGATGTTGACCGCATTAACGAGCTTATCACGATCCGCATCGCCAATATTAGCGATGTCGTCAAAACCATGGAAGCCAATGTCTGGCTGAGCCAGAAACAGAAAGACTATTTAAAGGGAGATGAAGCGCTCTACAACGAGCAGCTGGACCTTGCCAAAAAACTAAACGCACAGTGAGCCTCCACAGGCTAAAGGCCATAGCGATTTTTTGTATTTTTTGACTGGAATATATCTCATAAATATATTAGAGACGTCATTCTGGCAAGCGATTCGTAAGAAGCGCGTCCAGAATCCATTTTTTGTTTTTATGAAGAGACTCTGGACAAGCCAGAGTGACGATATATCAGATAGCTTTTGATATATTGTGATATATACTTAGTATATACTAAGTATATACTACCGTGACAAAGCGGAAAATCGCCTGGCGGGGAAAATATAGCACGATTGTTTCTAAGAGGCGTTAGAACTACTATAAGCACAGCTTATAATTTTTTGACTTTCTCCACAAACGGAGGTACCATTGCGAAATGCAGATAGAAGGAGGCAGATCACGATATTTTGAACAAGCGCAACATGGCTATAAGGATCGGGTTGTCATCCCCTGGCCCTATCCCGAAGACAGTGTGAAACTTTCCCGTGCGAGTCGAGCGATATTAGAATTTTTTCATCTATGCCATCAACGTCATAACGCTCCTGATGAACAGTCAGTTACTCTCGCTCATGAATTACTGACTGATGTGTGCGTGAAAAACGGTTGTAAAGACCCCAGGGAAACAGAAAGAGCGCTTCAGGAATTGGTCGATTGCGGATTTCTCCATCGCGATATCGATCTCGAAGTCGATATCATCAATCACGAGGCATACTGTTCCTCTATGACTACCACCTATACGTATACTCTAAAACCCACAATGGTACAGTAAATCCGTTATTTTTTTGACTGGCTAAACACCTTCACGATACCGCCCAAGCTCCAGATAAGGGCAATAAAGCCAATAATGCCGCCCAAAACCGGGAATTTGATGATGAACCACAATATCGGCACACCCACGAGCATCTGCATGAGCAGGTTGTCTTTTTGCGCCATGTTAAAACTATCTAAGATATACTTCCCGACGAGCCTGGCCACAAAAACGCGACATAATAGGAGCGCAAGGACATAGAGAGCGATCAGGACTATCGCGACAGGAATCCCGATAATGGTGATCGCAAGAAATATCGCAGCCATCGGCACCAACATAAGCGCGGCAAAACCCAATATGCCCGTGAGTACCGGCCCATCCTTCATGTTGTCATTCACGCGGGTCGTAAATCCCGGAAACACGGCGACCATCACAAATCCGATAATGAGATAGAGAAGAATCGACGGCAATGCGCTCGCCGGCCACGGACGACCTGCGGGTAACGAATATGTTTTTTTCGTCACTTCGACCTTTTTTTGTGGCGGCGCTACCCGTGTAACCTTGCCGGATATTGATGCGCTACCAGGAACCGCTGCCTCATTTTTACTCGTATACGTCAGACTCCCCGCGACAACCGCCGTTTTACCGATATTCAGCGTTTCCACGTCCAAATTGACATCCCCGTTTACCCGTCCGTTGATTGTCGCGGTCTGGGCGCCCCCGACTACCCCTTTACCCACTAACCCATCCACGGTGAGCGTTTGAACACCGAGCAATAATTCCCCGTTGACTCCCCCGTCTTTGGCAATTGTGAGCGTTTGTCCTAAAAGTGTCGCATTCCGCTTCACGATGCCGGCAATATCTATTTGTTGGGCAGCCAGTCGTACGTTCCCACTCACGGTGCCTGAAATATGAATAATCTGGGCAGCACAAATGACGTCTCCGTCAACAATTCCGGTTACCAATATTTGTTTACCGACACAAAATACGTCTCCATGCACCGTGCCATCCACCGTCACGGTGTTACCGCTGACAAAGAGCGACCCCGATGTCACATGATCCTTTGCGATAACCACGGAGTCACCGCTTTTGACTTCCACCGCGTATGCGCGAGGCGCCAAAGCCGTAACTGCAAGAAGAACAAATAGAAAAAGCAACAGGCGAAGTATTTTCATACAAATAAGTATATCACAGGATACTTCATTTTTCCGACTTCACGTCATCCACCACAAAATTCGGAAACCAACAATAAATCCGTAACCGTAGCCACTCCCGATAGGTCAAGCCTCTCTTTGCAGCCAACTGATCCACCCACTTCATCATCGGGTCTATTTGTCTCATTTCCACCTGTCCGACTGGAGAATCTATTAGTGCCGTCCTCAAGTCATCATGCTCAGTCGTTACTACATTAATGATCCGGTTGATTCCATAGAGTTTCAACGCCTCCATCAGCTTCTCGCTTCCTCTATATTGAATTAATAACAACTCCACCTCGGGTAACAATACTCCCAAACCATCCTCTGTTTCTATAAGCCATCCATCAGAGATTCCTTCTCCTTTCGGAATAGCGGTTAAGCTCCGAATTTCTTCATGATCACCCATCTTCCAACCATTCTTCGGATGAGTATCTATGAAAAATTCAATCCTGTTCTCGTCACGTATCAAGGCACAGAGTGCCGTGATTCTTTTTATCGGTAATCTTTTCCTTTTTCCACGCTCTACTATGGTCAAGTTATTTTCATCCGAGGCTTGATTCCACCTGGTCAAATTCTGTGCAAATCTATCGGCAAACCACTGTGAACTTCTTTCTTCAATCGGTGTGTCGAACTCTTCATCTTCTTCCCCTGTAAATATCTCACTCTGATTCTCCAGCGCTTCGATTACGGGGTGCGTCGGAACGTTTCCAGAGAGTATTTCACATGGTTCGTGTTGATTTAGCGCTTCATTTCCTGCCATAACGGTAAATTTTACTCTTGTACCCTGCCGTTTTCAACTCAATGTACCTGGAGAAGATACAAAAAAATAGGAATCCGAAATAACGCGAAACTCGTAGTTAAGAGTAAATAACAGAGGATTAATTAGTAAAACTCGGATGCACGTGCATTCAGATTATACTAATTATGAAACTGGATATAGGAGGAAAAAAGATACTAACTCCCAAGAAGCAGGGGTGTTAGGCTGCGGCGACTAGGGGGTGCGCAGAAATATCTTCGGCCGTAACTGGCTTCCCCTCATGTACGCCTTCCATGATCCTCCGAAGCGACGCCATCCAATCGATAGTAGACAGAAGTTTGTGAGAAGCGATAAACCCGTTGAATTCTTCCGTTCCGGGTGTCATTACGCCGGCAGACCGAGAATGGTCCGGTTCAACCATCTCTGTCACATTTATTCTCGTTAATTGTGCTTCAGTGGGTTTTTCAGGAACGCGGGTAGCATATGTAAGCATATAGTATTTCCGTTTCTCTCCTTCAGGGTAATAATAAAACCAAACTCCCTCTTCCCAATCAATCCCCGTGACATTTCCATCGGGATCGACCGTCAATGGAAGCCCTACAAATGAACGCTCAACCCTATGTCCCGCCTGTTTTTCTTCCGAAGGAATTATCCTTACCACCAAGTCGCGGATATCATGGTTGGGTCCTCGTCGACCTTGGAGTCTGACAGAAAAATCTGGTTCTTCTGGTCGATTAGACCCATAGAACTCTGTCGGGCATAGAGTAGTCGTATGGTCTGGTTGATGAGAAAATCTACCCGCTGCTTTTTCGACGTTAAATATCTCTACATCACTCATTATGCCGAAATTATAGCACCATATTCGTGTTTGTCAAACTATCGGCTTGGACCCTGGTGCAAAACTCCTGGGAGCTTGATTTGACAATAAATTAGGCAGATGAC
>CAZOTW010000062.1:0-7346 GCA_964582845.1 uncultured Gammaproteobacteria bacterium | reverse complement strand
CTTCGATCTGGTAAATGCCATATACCAAAAAAGAAAAGATGTTTGCCTCTGGACGCTCATCCCTCGATGATCGCCCAGTTTTTGTTTGAGATTGCTGTTGACGCCTTCCAGTGCATTGTTGGTCTTTGGGATCAATCGGTTGATCAAAAAGACGAATAATGGGTCTTGATCGTGTGTCAGGAGCCTCCATGCTCTTCTTACGTTTCCATGGGTATACCACCAGGATCGGGATATTCCTGTGGGTGCCTGTGTTTTTTCTTTCAACATGTACCCGTATTGTTTTTCCCACCGAGCAAGGGACGTTTGCCATACATGCGGATCGGTTGATGTTTCGACCAACATCAACATTGACGCAATATGTCGCAGTGCCTGTGTTGCCGCAAATGGACTGTACAAGGGAAGTAATCGTTTTACCTGTCGATCGACATGTGCTAAACATCGTTGATGCGGGATGATGCCGAAGTGTGACCGAACGGCAGTCACGATGCTTCCTTTCCAATCACTCACCGCTCCCGTAGGGAGATGATCACCAAGAAGCGTCGTTAGTGTGGTGAGATCCCGATGAATTGCCTCATAGGATTCACTGCTCATGAAAGACCAAAAGAGGTTTTCTTTGGTGGTCACGTTGCGATGGATGAAAAATACACCCACTCGACCGAGCCACTTTCCATCACAGCCATAGACCCACGGCGTCTTGGTCATGCTCGTTTTTGGCGGCACAATGTTCCACACGTCTGACGTAGTCAGTGGATGATCAAGCAATATGGTGAATCGGTCAAAGATGGTGCGAGAAGAACATGCAAGCGCTTCCGCACTTGCCCGTCGGTTGTGATCCCCCAGGACATACCGATGGAATGCACGGAAGTCAAACCACGTGATCACCGGGGACACGGACCGAATGAAGGAACGACGGCAGGTTACACACTGGTATCGCCGTTTCCCGGAGACATGAAAACCATTACGTTTTGCAGGAGCAGAACAGAAAGGGCAGCTGATAGTATACGTAAAACGGGTGCGTAATTTTTCATAGATACACTTTTAACAGATGTTTGGAAGATTGTGAAGCGCTAAATATATACTCTCAGCCACTCTTTTTTGCGATTAAGCCAACATCTGATATCACAACCTGAATATATTCGGATATATGACCGGGTATATGTTATTGCGAAGACTCTTTCCTCTCTTAAATCAAGTATTTCTTCAGCCAAGTAACTAAGTAACCAACTAACTATTTATTGCCCCTTTTGTTGGAGGCCCAATAACCATAATACGGCTTCTTTTTTATACCTTCTGTCACCCCGTGAGTTGATGCGGATGGCAGGGAGCTTGCCACGCTTGCCCCATCGCTTGATCGTAAGAGGCGACACACGCAGTATTTTTGCAACTTCGCGGACAGTAAGCAAATCTGGCCATTCATCTCCGAGTGACATAACTATATATAGAGGGCTTAGATGCTTAGAAGGTTAGAAGTTTAGCGCCTTAGATACGTCTTTTTTCTAAGTTGCTAAGCTTCTAAGCATCTCTAAACTTCTCTCTTCCTCTATCTCCTTGGGCTGGAAAATTATTAATTTTGGGGCAGATCATTACCAATCACAACAGTACAACGGTGATCAAACATTGTCAAGAGGCATCAAAGATGTTCAGATACTACGATATAGTTATATCATGGTTTGTTGCTAAAAAATTGTGTTGTGACAATGAGCGATGCGTGCGAGCGAACAAAATTTTGTTCGGCTTCACTTTCTCTTTAGGGTAACGGACCTAGACTGGTAAGAGCTTGAAACTGAAGACGAATCAAAATTTTCGTTTGCGAGCAACAGCAGCGCGCAAGATTATACGTAGTAGAGTTACGTCAAAAATTTTGTCCCATAATTTGCTTTTTTGAAAAAAATATTTTTTTGACAAATTTTTCCAAAAAATCTGAACTGAGAGAAAATAGAATATATAAAGTGTTCAATAGTCTCACATACACCATGCTGTCGTTCTATATGGGTTTGTCATTTAATTAGCGCTCATTTATCGCATTTTTTAGAAAGCAAAAACTATATCAAACACTATTATCCTGTAGTAACAGGGTATTTTGAAGAAACTAGCGCTTAGGTTGATGTAGCGCTATTACAAAATAATAGCCTTCGGATAATCCTCGGAGAAAGTAAAAATAAATAATTTGGCACTATTTTGAAGTTACTGCCAGACTCGCTATTTCTGTGAGCCACTGTATTGACCTACAAGGGATACAAAAACTCCGCCTAAGCGGAGTCTTTGATAAAAAGATATGTATATTTTTACTTCAACTCGACTTTGGCTCCTGCGGCCTCCAGTTTCTTTTTCGCCTCTTCTGCTGTTACCTTGTTGACTCCGGTCAGTACTTCTTTGGGAGCGGATTCAACGAGTGCTTTTGCGTCTTGCAAACCTAATGTTGGAACGAGTTCGCGAACCGCCTTAATTGCGCCGATTCTGTTGTCTCCGGCTGCTGCCAACACCACGTTAAATACCGTTTGCTCTTCCTTCGGCTCGCCGGAGCCTTCGGCGGAGGCGGCTTGTCCGCTTGTTGCGACAGCCACGGGTGCAGCGGTGACACCAAATTTCTCTTCCAGAGCTTTTACAAGATCAGCTAGTTCGAGTACAGTCATTTCACCTACTGCCGCGAGTATTTCATCTTTTGATAATTTTGCCATAATTTGTTGTCACCACCTTTCAAAAATAAATTTTCAATTTTTAATTTTTAATTTTCAATCAATTTTCAATTTTTAATTTTCAAACTTTTCCTTATTTGATTGAAAATTGTAAATTGCAAATTAAAAATTACGCCGTCTTTTTATTTTTCACGGCGTCCAGTGCCCATGCTAATTTATTCAAATTCCATTGCAACGCGTAGTGGAAGCTTTGGATGGGCGCGTTGAGCTGTCGCGCTAAATTCCCCAGAAGGACATCGTGCGTCGGAAGAACCGAAAGGCGAGTGACGTCACTATCAGAAAGTGCGGTTGTTCCCAATAATCCGCCTTTGGTTTTGCCCACACCCGCTGCTTTAAAATACGTCAGGAGCGCTTTGAGCGGCGCCACTTCATCGGCGTAGGCAAAGAGGGCGGCGGTTGGTTCGTTAAGGAATGTTTCTATGGTTTTTGCTTTCTCTCCCAGAGCACGCTTCATAAGCCGGTTTTTAGCTATCACAAACTCGCTGTCGGTTTTTTTGAGAAGCTTTCGGAGTTCTTCGAGTTGCTTATGTTTGAGGCCCCGGTAATCGGCAAGCATGATGGATTTGGCCTTCGTGACCTTATCCGTCAGCGCTGCAACGCTTTCTATCTTCTTCGGTGTTCCTTTTGATGTGTATTTTTTGTCCATAAAAAAACCTCGCTTGTGCGAGGGAGTGTTGTCCATTATTTACAGTTCTCGTTCGACGGCCTTGCGATGAACTATGAACGATCAACCATGAACAATTTTCATTCCCTCGGTAGGATTTATGATGTACCGTCTGGTACGTCACCTACTGTCTTTAGGATGATTGTTATTATATGATACTTTACAATCAGGCGCAAGGAGTGGCTGATAGGGTGATTACGCAAGAAGCAATTTGACGCCTGGGCCCATGGTGGACGTGAGGGTGGCTTTGGCGATTTTGCCCGTACCCACGGCTTTGAGGACGGCTGCGACGTTTTCCGCCAGCTTTTTATCCTCAAACGACACTTTGCCGACAGATAAATGAATGATGGGCTGATCCGGTTCTGTTTTAAAATTCACTTGACCGTGGGAGAGCTCTTTGACCCGTTTTTCCGGGTCTTCGGTCACCGTACCGGTTTTGGGATTGGGCATAAGCCCTTTGGGTCCCAAAATACGGGCGACCTTGGCAAGCTTGGGCATCATGCTCGGGTGGGCTACCAGAATGTCAAAGTCGATTTTTCCCTCTGCGACGTCACTTACGATTTTATCATCCGCGATAACCACCTTCACTTCCTTGCCGGTTCCGTGAGGGAGCGACACTGATCCCCGCATGTCCTTTTTTTCTCCGAGAGTAAGGGGATTAAGATTGATATGGATTTCTATCGTGCCATCAAACTTCGAGACGCTGGTTTGTTTGACTAAAGAAACCGCTTCAGCTAAAGGGTAAAGTTTGGTTTTATCGACGAGCGATGCTTTTTCGACGTAGCGCTTGGAGCGGACGCGTGCCTTTTTCTGTTTCGCTGCTCGTTCGGCTTTTTCGCCCTTGTCCGCCGAAGCCCCGCTTTGCGGGGCGGAGGCGGAAGTTTCCACCTCTTCGATGAGTTTTTTAAACTCCGGTCGAATCTCCGTGCCTTCCACCACCGCGACGCGCTGCCCGCCATGCATCCCCACGCCTTCAACTTTTACTTTCTTTGATTGCTTGGTTTGTCGGCGAGCTTCCGCTCGGCGTTTTTGTTCTTTTTCTTTTTTTTCGTCGCCCAATGCGGCGACCCGTATTTTACCCATAACTATATAGCGATACGTGATAAGTGAAAAGTGATAAGCAAAACGGTTTTACTTATCTCTTATTTCTTATCGCTTATTTCTCTACGTCAATCCCCATACTTCTAGCCGTTCCCGCGACCACCTTCATGGCAGCTTCCACGTTGTCGCAATTGAGATCGGAGAGCTTATCTTTGGCGATCTGTTCGACCTGCGCTTTGGTAAGTTTGCCTGCAGATTCCCGTCCTGCTTTGCCGCCGCCTTTATCGATGGCGAGTGTTTTTTTAATCATGGCTGCCACGGGCGGAAGTTTCGTAATGAACGAGAACGTGCGATCGACATACACGGTAATGACTGCCGGGATCGTCTGGCCTTTGAGTTTGGCGGTCCGGTCGTTGTATGCCTTCACAAACTCCATGATGGGGAGTCCGTGTTGACCCAATGCCGGGCCTACGGGTGGGGCAGGCGTGGCTTCTCCGGCTGGCAAGTTGAGCTTGATAATGGTTTTGACTTTTTTCGCGGCCATAGTAAAAAGTTATTTAGTTATTGGTTACTTCGTTACTTAGCAAAAACCAAGTAACTAAGTAACAAACTAACCAACAAACATTTTCTTTAAGAACGGGAAATGGCTCGAAAGAAGATAAACTTATCGAAGTATTTTCGTCTCTCGAAACCTCAATTTCTCCGGTTTCTCCTTCATGGTTCGACACGTTTACACTGAGTGTATCGAAGTGCTCACCACGAAGTAAGAGAGAGTATAGCAAAGATAGGGATGGAAAACAAGCCCGTTACTCATCTATGTTTTGCAAACATAGTCGTTTCATCCGCGACCGCGGATCGATTGACTACTTTTTGGTATTGATTTATGGTGTATGTATGAGGGGTGATTTTACAAAACGACACATGCGCCAAGAAGCATTAGTATTGGCGGAGGGATTATTTTCTCATTCTGTTGATCTGGTATTATGGATGACTGTGTATTTTGCTGGGATTACAGCAATACAGCCCAAAAGCGGTAATCCTTGGCGTGCTGCTATGGCAGCCGATCGATTTCTTAATGATGTTAATTATGATGTTATAAAGAATGCTCTTTTGACGGCGAAGAAAAGGCATCTCATCAAAAAGACAAAGCGAAGCGCTCTGCCGCAGATTACGAAAGCAGGGAAAAAACGTTTGCAATCAGTGGTGCCGATATATGACGCCGAGCGAACATGGGATGGGCGAATGCATGTTGTTACATACGATATTCCAGAGAAAAAGAAACGAGATCGAGATCAATTACGGGAGTACCTACGACGTATTGGTTGTGCGAAGCTGCAAGATTCTGTGTGGGTAACGCCGTATAATCCCATCGATACCCTTCGAAGTTTTATTCAGGAAAAAGGGTTAGGCGGTACTATTATTGTTTCTGATCTTGGTCGAGACGCATCGATTGGCGATGAGGATTTGCACGATTTGATTGTACGGATATATGGATTAAAGGCTCTAAATATGCAGTACGAAGAATGGTTATATAGGTACAAGAGGCAGAAAACTATAAATAGTTACGCGTTGATCACATACTTAGCAATTCTTAAGCAGGATCCTCAGTTGCCATTTAGTCTGTTGCCGAAGTGGTGGAGTGGTGAGAACGCATATAAAAAAATACGATTAGATCTTACTCGATTTTTTGCAAATGTAGTCGTTTCGTAAGCGACCGCGGATGAAAAAACTACTATAGAGAAAATCTAATTTCCCTCGCTAGTCTTGGGGTTTCGCTCGATTACGATTATAATTTGGAAACCTGGAGGAAGTCCAATTCTCCTTCGGCTTTCCTTCGACAAAACTCAGGACAAGCGCTCAGGATTTCGCTCGAAGGAGATTATAATTTTGATACTTGCAGGAAATCGAGCTCAACTGGGGTTTCTCTTCCGAATATCGAGACAAGGACTTTGACTTTGCCTTTTTCTTCATCGATCGCATCGATTGTGCCCAAAAAGTCCGCAAACGGTCCATCAACGATTTTCACGGCTTCGCCCATAGAGAAGGATGTTTTGTACTTGGGCGCTTCCATTTGCATGAACTTCAAAATAGTAGTCACTTCGCTTTCTGAAATGGGTGTCGGTTTGTTGCCGGCGCCGACAAACGCAGTCACGCCCTGGGTCGTACGGACGGCAAGCCAGGATTCATCGTCCAATACCATTTTGACGAGGATATATCCAGGAAAGATTTTTTCCTTCTGTTCCTCTTTTTTCCCATGTTTGACGGTGACGATGTTGCGGGTGGGGACGACGATATCAAAAATCCTGTCCGCGAGCTTCATGGTCTCGATGCGCTGTTTTAGGTTCGCGGCGACTTTGTTTTCGTGGCCGGAATAGGTGTGGACGACATACCACTTGGCGTTGGGAGGCGCCACGTGTTTGGGCGTTTCCACAACGACGGGAGGAGGGGTTACGGCGGTTGGTTCGATTTTTTGTTTGGTCATATATGTGTTACCTTTATTTATTTTTTAAATACCAATGACGTGAGCTTTACCAGTGCTGCGTCTAAACCTCCGATAAATGCACCGACCAGGACGGATATCACGATCACGACTACGGTAAGCTTGATCGTTTCGTCCCGGGAGGGCCAGGTGACTTTTTTGAGCTCGGATATTACCTCTTTGACGAATTTGACGGGCCCGATATTGGGAATCTGCGGTGCGTTTGTGTTAGCCATAGATTCCTTTTATTATACTCGATTTATCCTCCTACGCTCAAATTCGCCTTTCGCACCCCATAGAACACTTACTTGCTCCCGATCCGCCAGCCGGCGGATCATGGCTTTGTAGGGCTCTCCCGTCAAGAACGGGATCGCCGACAAAGCCTATGAAAAACCCCCTCCCAGGGGTTCGGTCGTTATACTAGCAAATGAGAGGGGAAAAGTAAAGAGTGGGACGCCATGATCTC
>CAZOTW010000061.1:2943-7453 GCA_964582845.1 uncultured Gammaproteobacteria bacterium | reverse complement strand
GATCTCCTGAGCGCAGCGGCAGACCCAGTCCGCCTCTTGGCGCGCCGAGCGCGCGGTCTGGCAAGTGATGACTTCACCGGACGGGTTTTCGGTCCAGAGGACCTTGCCCTTGCGTTCGTCGTTGTTTGCCACCACGGCACCGGCCACAAGGAGGATGTTCTGCGTGGAACGGTAGCAAGCATGGGAATCAATCATACAGAGCTTAGAGATGTTGTCCGTAGTATCCATGATGACCTTGATCCTGCAATAGAAGCGACAGCAGAAGAAAGCCCGTATGCGTTATATAGAAACGCGGTGGCGCTAGCTACGTACCTAGGTCTTGATCGGCTTCACGTGCACGGACATTCCATTGATATTACGCTCCGGCGCAACACGAGTGTCGAGGGACTAAAGAAGGAACAACATGCGACGTTCCATGCCAAACAGCGCGTCGGTGAGTGGTTATTGGGGCAGAAATCACAGTATCCGACACCAAAAAAAAGACAGCAATCGCCACTGCTTAAACGTGAAGGATTTGTTGATCTTATGAAACTCGCGGAGCAATTGGCAGAGGCATCGGGATTAGAAGGTGTTGATAAAATTCGCTATATGCGGGACGTTGCAGTGAACGGCTTTGAATTTCCCAAAGCGGAGGGTTATTCAGCCGTCATAATGCCGGGGAAATGGATATATGTACCAGTGGAGGTTACCACGAGCGCCGGCGATACTATTTCAGCTGCCGCCTTCGCGCAATCAGGATTATAAAAATAGAAACCGTGGCGTGAGCGGAAAACCTTCGTTCATTGCGATTGTTTCTTCGAAGCAGAAAGGAAACATATACCCGACACTATCGGAGGAGAAAAGAGAATTAGCTCAACGAGGAGTATTGTTTGGATTGGGAAACCCCGCGCAGACAATGCGTATGCGATGCCCAAAAGAACACCGATACTCACCAAAAGGATGCCTCCGATAAGCGGTTTTTTCCAAGCCAACAGTGCAAGAAGCAAAAGCGGAAGCATTTGGACAAGGTGTATTAGTCCGCTCCAGTCGCCGCCAACGGTTTCTCCGATCAGAAACAGGGAAAGAAAAGCGATGGGGATAAGGAGTATCGCGAGTCCAATTATTTTTGCCCGATTATTTACACGCCTGACCATACTTACTCCAGTATTATCTAAAACATATGTAAAGTCGAGATGCAGGAAACGAGTAGGGAGTTTACCCCACCAGGTCAAACGATTGAAGTTGCTCTTTGGTATCCTCCGATGGTGCCCTGAGGAGCCGATGCTGAAGTGCGACTAGTTGTGCGTAGAGTCCTTTATGATCTTTCAGGAGCTGGGTGTGTGTGCCGTACTGTGCGACACGTCCGGCGTGCAATACCAGGAGGTGGTTAGCGGAAGCAATCGTTGATAGCCGGTGGGCGATAATAATGGCGGTTCTTCCTTTCAACAGTTCATTTAATCCTTTTTGCACTTCGAGTTCTGATTTGGAATCCAGGGAACTGGTGGCTTCATCGAGTATGATAATCGGCGCATTTTTTATCATCGCCCGTGCTATAGCAATCCGCTGTTTTTGCCCGCCGCTCAATTTCACGCCCCGTTCACCGATCGTGCTGTGATATGCCTGAGGAAGACTCTGGATAAAGTCATGCGCGTTTGCGGCTTTGGCGGTCCGTATCACCATGTCGTCGGTAGCATCGGGTCTGCCGTAGCGGATGTTTTCCATAATGGTACCGGAGAAAAGAAGCGATTCCTGGAATACGACGGCAAATTGTTTATGCAGCGAATCCTGAGAAACGGTTTGGATATTTTCGCCACTTACCGTTATCGTGCCTTTCTGGGGTTCATAATAGCGTAAAAGCAAATTGACGATCGTGGATTTTCCTTGTCCGCTTTCGCCAACGAGCGCAAACTTTTCTCCTCGGTTGATCGCAAATGTGATATCCGTCAATACATTTTTCCCGGTTTCATATTGGAAGGAGACGTGATCAAATTTGATGAGTTGCGTATGGGGTTTGGCGTCTTTCATATGGAAGGCAGAAGCGCCGGGTTTGTCGTGGATGAGTGTCTCGGTTTCCAGAACCTTAAAATAGTCGGCCGATCCCGCGCTTGCCTGTTGGATTTGCCCCAAAATAAACGACATGGCAAACAAAGGGAACCGCGCCTGCTGGACGAGTTGGAGGAGAAACGTCATTTCTCCCAATGTGAATTGTTTGAGGTAGGTGAAGTAGACGATGTAACTGAAAATGCCAAAGAGGATGATGTTGAGGGCAAACCGCCGGACAAAATCATACATATGCCACTGTTTGGTTTGCTTCCTAGCAAGAGACTCTACGGAGTTTCGCGCTTTAAGAAACGCTGTAAGCTCTGCAATTTCTGCGGCAAACGATTTGATGACGCGGATGCCGACCAAGCTTTCAAATACCCGTCCCTGGCTTTCGTCGTTTATGGTATTTTTTTGCTGTTCATATCCCATCCAGGCAGTGCTGGAGCTATGCGAGATAATGATGTAGATGGGGAAGAGGATAGCAAGAAGAATCGCGATAAACAGTGAGTAGTGGGCTAAAAGGATGATGGTGACAAAAGCGGTCAGGAAAAATGGGAGGAAGTTATTGAGCATATTCTGGATAAAGTCGGTGATGGAGAGAATGCCCCGGTACATTTTATTGACGATTTTACCGGTAATTTCATTGTCAAAATAGCCAATGTGGAGGGTGAGGATGTGTTGATAAAATTGTTTGGAAAGATGAGTTTGCAGTTTTACCGAAAGGAGGTCACCGATCCACTGGCTGATAGCGGTAAGCGTGGTGATGGTGATATCTGTCACCAGAGTAATACCCAGAAGGATCGCTATGTAGGTAATGGCGACCGGTTTACCCGTCATAGCGGCTACAATCGCATCAACGATGAGTTTGGATATGTACGGTATGACAAGTGAGAGAAGGGAAATAGTGATGACAAATACACCCATGAAGATATACCACGCGGCATACTGTTTGGTGAACTTGATAATGCGGAAGATCGATCGCATACACGCTATTATCTCATGAATGTAATATTTCTTACAATTCTACCTCGAGGAAGGTTATATGAGGTAATAAAATACGTCCGTACAGATGATGTTTCCTATTTGCTCAATTCCGCGTCGATAGCGGCTTTGAAAGTGGAATAGGGCTGCGCTCCCACGATAAGCACCCCATTAACAAATGTAGACGGTGTTCCGTTGACTCCAGCTTGCTGTCCGGCATTAAAGTCTGCGGTAACATTTTTATCGTATTTATTTGCACTCAAGCATGAACGAAACTTATTGGTGTCCATGCCAAGTGAACCGGCAGCCTCCGTCAGTTTGTCCGTATTATACATAGATGTATCCGATTCCGGCGGCTGATTTTTGTACAGATATTCATGCATTTCCCAGAATTTATCTTGTTCATTGGCGCACTCCGCCGCGTTTGCTGCAACGACGGATGGCTGTCCTAGAAAGGCATACTGGCGGAATGCAAATTTTACTTTGCCTGAATCAACATACTCTTTTATGATCGGCAGCTCAACATTTGTATAAAACCGCTCACAGAATGGGCATCGATAATCTGCAAACTCTATGACAGTAACTTTTGCGTTCTGGTTTCCTTTCACGGGAAAATGTCCGGTGTCAATGGCCACTTTTGTTGGCGGACTCGTTGGGGTAGGCTGATTTGGTGCTCCCTGCTGTGCTTGTAGGCCGGCTACTCGCCCGTTCACACTGCCTTTTTCCAAGTACTGGACTTTTGTATACAGAGATCCGAGAAAAAATGATCCCACAATCAGGATTACCACCAAAATATTCGTTGTATTTATTGATTTCAAAAGCGGGACAAATGGAGAGACACGTACAGATGTATGGTCTTGGGCATATACACTTGTTTCTTTGGTAACGGCAGCTTTTTTCATAGGTCTCCTTTATATAGTGAAATAAAAAGTCTTTTATACCCATCTTACTCAGATTTACAACTTTCTTAAGTGAAAAATATGATTAGATGGGTCTATACTCAAAAATTATCTTTCAAACCTAAGTTTTTGTAGTATACTTCGAAATATGAACCGACTAGGCAATTATAGAGAGAGAAACGAGCAAGAGCAATAAGGAATTTACCCCAGCACCAGTCCCGCTAAGCGGGACGGTGCGGGGTTTTGCGCTCCGAATGACCGAAAGAGTTGATGCCCCAACCCGCTTCGCCAAAGCCTCAGCGAGGCGAGCTGTAAGGTCGAGGAGCGCTTCACATTCTCTTCGTGACGTGTATGATAAGAGTATTGCCGAGATGTATCGCAAAAAGTGATGAAGGAGGTACGGTATGAAAATGCAATGGGTTTTGGTAATTGTGGCGGCGCTCGCTCTGGTCGGAGCGGGAGGTTATTTTTTGGGGATGAAAAACAAACCAGTGCCTCAGGAATTGGCGACGTTACCATCTCCGTCACCAACGTCTTTGGTTACTCCTGCGCTTGCGACACCGACAAACACGCCTTGATGAACGAGATTATCGCCAACGTCAACGCCG
>CAZOTW010000061.1:0-2933 GCA_964582845.1 uncultured Gammaproteobacteria bacterium | reverse complement strand
CAAACACGCCTTCTATAGATGAAACAGAGACGTTAAAAACTGTTATCAAACAAGCATTGGTCGTGAAGCACGGGAACAATGCGAGTGCCCTGACGATTCGCGTATCCAAAATTCAAGGTAACTATGCATCAGGCTCGGCAACGGAAACAGGAGGCGGAGGGATGTGGTTCGCTACGAAAGTCAACGGGACGTGGAATCTGGTTTGGGATGGAAACGGATCAATACAATGTAGTGACCTGACACAGTATCCGGATTTTCCGTCAAGTATGATTCCCGAATGTTGGGATGCTGTAGTCAAGAAACTGATCATTCGGTAAAACTCGTCCTTCTGGCATCATGCATTGCTTCATTCTTGCGTTATCATTGTTTGCGTATGCTACAATACAGATAGACTATGCTAGCGCTCTTCTTGTTTATTATCTTCGGCGTCGTATTTGGCTATTTCGCCACCCTGAATACCTCATTGGTGTCCGTTCATTTTGGCAGTTACATACTACAAAATGTTCCGTTATATCTTTTAGTACTTGCTTCTTTGGGAGTAGGTGTATTGTTTACGACGCTTTTCTATTTCCTGAAATCTCTCTCGGGTCGATTTGCGATGGGAAGAAAAGTTGGGGAGCTGGCCAAAGCGAGAAAAGAAATTGCTGACCTCAATAAGACGGTCCATAAGTTGGAATTGGAGAATACGAGACTCAAGGCAAAAACTGGAGAGGAAGCGGAAGATGAAGAGTCTTTATGATGTATTTCTTAGCGAAACTATGGAAACTTCTTCGGTTACCTAAAGATCTGCAGCTACGGATTATGCGGGTGTTTCAGGATCAGTTTCTCGTGGGGGTCACCGGCGTCATTTTTAACGAAAACAATGAAATTCTTCTTTTTAAGCATACATACCGGTCGTATGAATGGGGCCTGCCGGGCGGATATATAAAAGCCAAAGAGCATCCCAAAGAAGGGTTGGAGCGGGAGATAGAAGAAGAATCTGGTTTTGTGGTAAGCGCTGATATGCGGTATAAAATCCGTACGGACAGGGATACCGCACGCCTGGATATTATCTACGTCGGATCATTTATGGGTGGAGCCTTTCATCCATCGGCAGAAGTGGTTGAGGGGAAGTTTTTTTCATTTGACACATTGCCCCGCATTCGAAGAAATGAGCTTGTACTTATTAAAAAAATCCTCGAGCGCAGAAAACTTGGGAAGATAAACTGACTTGGCTTGTGAGGAAAAGGAGACCCCGTATCTCTAAAATTGTATCTTAGAGATACTGATAGCATCCTCATTATTGGGTTCGGAAAACCGTTTTACCAGCTGTAGATACGGATGGATATCCTTCGGGATCAGCGAGTCGCGGGTGATAAGATAGATCGGTATTTGTCTTGAGGCTGGTTCAATTTTACGAAATTCCGCAAGAGATGACGTGGTGACAAACAGGATGCGGACGCCAGGATTAAAATAATAATATGCCAAAACGTAATCACTGGGATTTCCCGGTGAGTCGACGACGGCGAGACTGAGGATAGTAGTTGGATTTCTGGAGTGATCAATAAATTGTATTGCCTGGGGTATTCCGTACCCGGCTGGCCAGCCAAAAGCATAGTCCCGTTCGGGTTGTACCGGTGAATTTTTTGGGAAAAGAGAAAAAAATGACGGAGGGGACAAAACCAATAAACCGCATCCGAATACTACCGATCCTATAAGTATGATCATTACTATGTTTGTTTTGAACGGAAAGATTATTTTACGGGCGGCAAGTGCCATAAGTGGGATTGTCGGCGGGAGAGCAAAGAGTATGTAGCGTGTGCGGAAGGATCGTAAGAGAATAAGCACAATACCTATGGTGACGATGCACCATGCAAAAAGAAAAAGAGCATTTTTTTTCTGCAGTTTTCTCATCCCTAGTAATAGAATGACAATTGGAACTGGGGTAAGGTAAATAAGAAGCGTATAGACGACCGCAATGCCATTATTCATCCATGTGAGCAAAGGCATGTGGAGCAGTTCGGGTATCGCAAAGGTGAATGTATCCGGTTCACGGACAAGAAATGAAAAATCGGGTCGAACGATGAGGGGTAGGGCAAAAGTTGTGGTGATCGCCAAGGGGACAAATGGAAGAAGGTACGATAGAAATGATTTTTTCCGATGGGTGAATTGCAGAACGAAAAGATATCCGGTGGTAACTGCGAGCATAATGAGGATATTCGTCTTTATCCAAATACCAAGACCAGTGAGGATGCCGATAGCGACAACTTTCCACGCATCCGCATGCTTCCAATATTTCCAAAGAAGCCAGGTGATAGCAAGAGCGATTGCAAAGAGAAATCCATCCATAAGTGCAAGAGACTGAAACAGAATATATACAGGGGAGAAAATAAGGAGAACAAGGCCAATCCAGGCGGTTTCCTCATCAGATAGATCTTTAAGCCATGTATATACCATAAAGAAGGTAGGTATGCTAAAAAGCAGAGTTATAAGACGTGCACCGATAAGCGGACTATGAGTAATAATCGCGCTTATTCCAAAGAGCCAAAATGTGAGCGGCTGTCGGTGAACATATGCAATTGAAGCCCAGCGAAAAGAAGGATTATCAATCATGAGTTGCCCCCAGCGGATATAGTGGGATTCATCGGTGAACGGGGGAAACGTGAGAAGAAATATCACCCGGATGAAAAGAAAAAGAAAAAAAAGAGAGGGTAAAATCCATGACCGTTTCATAGGATATTTCTTTTGTATTGTATGATATAGCAACAATTTCTGCTATCATGCTACGCTATAATTTCATGCATGCCTACAAAGAACTACGATGCAAAATCAGGAACGAAAGGCCAGCCGGACAGATTGTCCTTGTTGCCTCTCATTGAACATTTTGCACTTTGCATCTTGCACTTTGCATTTATTCTGCTGATTTTCTTGGCGAACTTGGCGCTCTTGGCGGC
>CAZOTW010000060.1:0-7521 GCA_964582845.1 uncultured Gammaproteobacteria bacterium | reverse complement strand
ATGAACAGAGAGTAGTATTGGTACCAAAAAATTCATTGAACCACACAAGATACAGTATAATAGCGCTATGGATGATCATTTTGAAAAAGCTGATACTGCGACTGATCTTCGCGGAAGTGGGGTGCGCGCAGATGCTTACCAAGATTTAGCAAAGATATTCAACCTTGGCGCTCCTCATGGGCAAGGATTGCTTACTGAATTAGAGCGTCATGGTTGGAATGTACAAGAATATAAAGATTATGCAGGAGTTGATATTGTTCCTATTTTTGTTTCCCCGGGTGACGCTACAGGACCAGAAGCGGACATCATTAATAAACTACCTGACGACGGAGAATTTGTCGTATTAAAAGTACGACCAGGTGGTCAAACCTTGGAAAGACGAAGGGCAGCGATGGAAGCAATTGATAGATTTTACCGAGAACACCCAGACAGAGAAAGAGCAGTCCCCCCGGTTCATTGGCTAGATACGTACCTACCTCCTGCCGAAAAAAGAAAGATTATTGTGGTAGCACAATGGGCAAATCGTGATCTATTGGAGCAGATGCAAAAAATAGATATTTATGATAATCGAGAAAGAAGATATGTATATGCGGCGCAATATATTCAGGGAATCCAGGATGTTCTTGAGGCTGGATGGCTTCCCCTCGATGGTGCAGAGGCACATTAATCATACGAGGTTTATGAGAATGGGAAACTTCATCCGGCGATTCTAGATCTTGGCAGCGCAATCCCCCTTACAGAATTTTCCTCGTGGGAACAACCAGCAGGATCTCGTACGGTTCAGGAGAATTCAGATTTGTTTATGCAAAAAGATAAAGTTGGAACATTTCTTAGAGAGACAGCTATGATGGCGTTATATATGGTCATAGGACAAGAAGGCTATTGGGACCTGGATGAAGATACAGCAAAATATATTATTGAGAACAGTATAGGAGATACAGCCAAAATTGCTGATAAATATCCCGACAGTAAGCAAGCTGGAGCTTTGTTTCTCAACCTAAGGAATGCTTTTATGAACATATTTGACGCAGCAAGGAACCCAAAGATAGCGAATTTAGTTCCCGCCTATTCACAACTGCAGGCTAGTCTGGAACAAATAAGTAAAAATCTCGATGCGGCCAATCAGGTTCTGTAAATAAAGAATAAAAGGAGTGTGGCTACTCAATCTTCCCTTTTACGATGGTCCTATTCCACCTCGGGAGTGGAACAGCTATGCCACCTACGAGAACAAGAGTCGAATGTCAATGGTCGAATGTCAAATGTTTTATATCTTGGAGTTTTTTGGCATAGTCAACCTGATCCAATACAAATTGTTTGTACTCCTCTTGGGACCGGAAATGACTTAAAATGTATTGTGTAGAGACACCCATGGTATTATTTTGAAGATAATCTGGCAAGGACGACCAGGGGTAAGTAAGAAAATCGGCATCTTTTACTACATACGAAACCAATGGATTGAGATGAATGTATCTGGACAAATGGATAAGCTGCTCATCATCTTCGACTCGTACTGCCTTAAATGTTCCCTGAAAAAGAGTTCCTACCCGTTTTCGTTTTGTATTAGAATACCGTGTATAGCTGTTTAGCGCTCGCGCTACGAATAATCGGATCCCATCTTCTCGGGTCTGTTTTACAAGAAGGTGAAAATGGTTTGGCATAAAGACGTAACAAATGATTTCTACGAGTCTTTTGTCGGCTGTATTGCTGTTAAGGAGAATTTTTTGTCGTTCCTCCTGATTAAGCATGAGAAAACGTGTGAGCTTTAGATGGTCACGATCAATACAATAATACTGCAGGGTGAGTTTGAAATGATCATAATCGCGTTTACTTAGAAAAATCGGTTGCTTTGCAACACCGCGATTGTAGATATGGTAAAAATGATCAGTTACTAAAGGAAACAAACGTCTTGGCACTGTCTGTAGCATACGCCTTTCGTAAAACGTGTCAATTTCTAAGGTGGCATACCTATTCCACTCCCGAGGTGGAAGAAGTGTGAATGATTTGTCGTTGCGGTGATCGAAGCCCTTGGGAATGGACCCAAGAGGTGATATTCTACTGGTATGATGCAAGAAGCGCTTGATTCTTCCCTTCGTATTCTCGCCCTTGTCCGCCATGGTGAGTCCGAGTGGAACGCCAAGAACGTTTGGACGGGCTTAGTCGACGTGGGGTTAACGGAGAAAGGGAAAGAGGAAGCAAAAAGTGCAGCGCGTCTTCTTTTGGACGTCTCCTTTGACGTAGGGTTTACTTCCCGTCTGAAACGGGCAACAGAATCACTTCGTATTATCGTAGAAGAACTTCACGTTTCCAATATCCCTATATTTGATGACCCGGCGCTTAATGAACGTAACTATGGCGTGTATACCGGGAAAAACAAATTAGAAATAAAAGCTCAGCTTGGAGACGCCGAGTTTCTAAAGCTCCGCCGCGGGTGGGACTACCCGATACAAAACGGCGAAAGCTTAAAACAAGTCTACGATCGCGTTATCCCCTACTATGAAAAAACAATTTTGCCAAAACTTATCGAAGGAAAAAATGTACTGGTTGTTGCCCACGGGAATAGTCTTCGGGCACTCATGAAGAACATAGAACATATATCGGATACTGATATTCCTTTTGTGGAGCTGGCAACCGGTGAAATTGTCCTCTATTATGTTGACCAGTCCGGCACCCTCGTCAGACGGGAAAAACGGATGGTCCACCACTCTTAAGGAAGAAAGACATGATCCAAAACGAGCTTCGGTGAAACGTTTGCATATAATTGTTTTTGAGCTATGAGTAATTTCCGTATGAGTACAGTCAACGTTCGTCGATCCGTATGTGTATCCACGTTTGTATAGGAAGAAAGAAGCATGGCTCTTGTCGCGGCTAGTGCTAGGACTACCCACGCCTTTGCGTCGTCGCGTGTTTTTTCGAATGCTTCCAGTGTTTGGAGCCGTGCGCCTGGTGATTGTTTCAAAAGCTTTTGGAGGATGCCCTGCATTTCCTTTAGAGCGTCCTGGGAAAATAATTCTTCGCTTTTGAGCGTTATAATATCGCATCGTGAAATGATCGTTGGGAGGAGAGCATGTATTCGGTCAGTTTCTCCAATAATGCGCGTATGAGGCGGTGGTTCTTCGAGTGTCTTAAGAAGTGCGTTTTGCGCTTCAGGTGTCAGAAGGTCGATATGGTGAACTATGCCAACGGTATAAGGAGAGGCGTAGGGTTTAAGTATGAGACGCTTTTGGAACCCACGAATTTCGGCAATACCGATGGCGCTTCCCACTAATTCTAATATGACCGTATCAGGGAGAGCTATCTGCCATTCATAGAGCATTTTTGTAATGTGTTTTTGGCGCTCTTGGGCAAGACCCCCGGTTATGATGTAGGCGTGCATGACTCTTGCATTATACGGCGAACATAGAGGATAATGAATATGGTATTATTTCGTATCTTCTATGCTCGGATCTGCCCAAGACATCATAGCAAATCTCGTTGCTGATCATCGCATCAGCCAGGACGACGCGAACAAAGTGACCACCGAGTCATTGGGTACCGGTGAGAAGATAGAATCTATTCTCCTTCGGAAGCGCCTGGTATCAGAAGTAGATCTCGCAAAAGCTCGGGCAAAATCATTGGGTATTCCATTTGTGACACTGTCGGGCCGCGCAATAGGATCCGACATTATCAATTATGTCCCCGAACCGGTCGTACGTCGATATACGCTCCTTCCTTTTGAATTTAACGCACAGGCAAACGAATTATCCGTTGCAATGGTGGACCCTCTGGATTTTCAGGTCCTTGAATTTTTGGAGAAAAAATCCGGTAAGCGAGTGAGACCGTACATGGCGGTGAAGGAAGATATACAAGCCGCAACGCAAATGGCGTATTCGCAGAATTTGGGAGAAGACGTATCCGCCGCGCTCAAAGAAAGCGAAACAAATGAAATTAAAACATATGAAGCAGGGCATCTGGGAGAAGTCATCCGTGAGGCGCCGATTGCGCAGATAGTATCGGCTACGCTCGAGCAGGCGATGCACCTGCGTGCTTCCGATGTGCACATAGAACCGCAAGAAGGTGATACCCGGGTGCGCTATCGCATCGATGGTATTTTGCAAGAGCGATTGGTTTTGCCACGCAGACTTCATGATGCCGTCATATCCCGTATCAAAATATTGGGCAACATGAAAATAGACGAGAAACGCGTGCCGCAGGATGGCCGTTTTAACTTTAAAATGGGTGATTCGGAGGTGGATCTTCGCGTTTCGACGCTGCCAACGGTTCATGGAGAAAAGATCGTCATGCGTCTTTTGAAGAAATCCGGCGGCGTCCCGTCGCTTCCTGAGCTCGGTCTTCGCGGACTCGCGCTAAAGAATTTGGAAACGAGTATTATGCGTCCACATGGTATTATTCTGGTAACCGGCCCCACCGGTTCTGGTAAAACGACGACACTGTACTCTGTGTTATCTAAGCTCAACAGCACGAAAGTAAATATCATGACCCTCGAGGATCCGGTTGAGTATCAAATTTCCGGTATCAATCAGGTACAAATAAATCCGCAAGCGGGGTTGACATTCGCTACCGGTCTTCGGGCATTTTTGCGGCAGGATCCGAATATTGTGCTTGTGGGTGAGGTTCGTGACAGAGAAACGACGGAATTGGCTATTCAAGCTGCGCTCACGGGTCATTTAGTCTTCTCGACACTCCATACCAATAACGCGGCAGGTGCTGTTCCCCGCCTTTTGGATTTGGGTGCTGAACCTTTTTTGGTGACGTCGGCGCTCACTGCGGTTGTAGGTCAGCGTATCGCGCGCAAAATTTGTCCGACGTGTAAAGAAGAATATGCGCCCGATAGTGCGGTAGCGAGCGATATGCAGGCAGTTCTCGGCAATCTCGTCGCGAAGGGCCAACCGATGAAATTGTATCGTGGGAAAGGCTTGATCAATGGTCAGCCGTGTCAGATGTGCGGCGGGTCGATGTATTTTGGGCGAATCGGTATTTTTGAGGTGCTCCCTGTGTCTGGTGCCGTGGGGAAAATGATACTTACTCGCGCTCCGATGAAAGATATTGAAGACTTGGCAATCGAAGAAGGAATGATTACAATGAAACAAGACGGGTATGTAAAAGCACTCGAAGGAGTGACATCGCTTGAGGAAGTTCTGCGCGTTGCACAGGACTAAATATATATATGAATATACAACAGCTGCTCGGTGAGACCATGCGCGTACAGGCTTCTGATCTTCATCTTCTTACCGGATATCCACCGATGCTGCGTATGGCGGGGAAGCTCGTTCCTATAGGAGGAGCGCATGTGCTTACTCCCACCGACACCCATGATTTGGTGTTTCAAACGTTCTCCAAGAGCCAGCAGGATATCTTTCTGATGAATAAAGAACTTGATTATTCGATCGCTTCAGCCGGAGGGCGTTTTCGAGCCAATGTCTATTATCAGCGAGGTAGCATTGCTGCTGATTTCCGCTTTATTCCAGCGAAGATTCGATCGATTGATGAGCTCGGTCTTCCCAATATCTGTCATGATTTCACGAAGCTTCGCCAGGGATTTGTTCTCGTTACGGGGCCTACCGGTCACGGAAAATCAACGACGCTTGCTGCGATGATAAATAAGATAAATCTCACAACAGCCAAGCACATTGTAACGATTGAAGACCCGATCGAGTATGTGTATGAGCGAGGGTTATCCATTATCTCGCAACGCGAGATGCATGAAGATACCCATTCATGGTTGGTTGCACTTCGAAGCGTCCTTCGGGAAGATCCAGATGTGGTACTTGTGGGCGAAATGCGTGATTTAGAGACGATTCAGGCCGCTATAACCATAGCAGAGACAGGTCATTTGGTATTTGCTACCCTTCACACGAATTCCGCTTCTCAAACGATAGATCGTGTTGTCGATGTATTTCCAGAAAACCAGCAAGTGCAGGTGCGGTTGCAGCTTGCAGCGGTCATTGAAGGGGTTCTTTCTCAACGATTGATACCAGCTGTTGCCGGTGGACGGGTGGTTGTTGCAGAAATTATGACGGCAACGCCAGCCATACGAACGACTATTCGTGACGGAAAGACGCATCTTATCGACAACGTCATTCAAACGTCCGCGGAGCTGGGTATGATGTCCATAGAAACGGCTCTCGCTAATGCCGTGAAAGAAGGAAAAATTAGCGTAGAAACAGCGACAAGCTATGCGGTGCGGCCGGAGGATCTTGGCCGACTATTGAAGCTCTAAGCGAGTACCATGATGATATGGCGGTTTTTCAGTATAAAGCGCGAGGTAGTGATGGAAAAATTCTTGTTGGACTTGTAGAAGCCCCAAATGAGTCGGTTGCCTCAAAATTACTTCATGAAAAACAGTTATTCGTTATACATCTTTCCCTGTCATCTCGTCCTTTATCCGTAGACGCGATTCTTCAGCGCTTCCAGCACGTAAAATTTTCCGACATTGTCAATTTTACGAGACAACTATCTACCATGGTGGTTGCCGGATTATCTCTACCGGAAGCGTTGACGATCCTCCGAGCACAGACGACAAATAAGGAGTTTGCCGAGATGCTGCAGACCGTTGAGACACAGATTGTGGGAGGGGGAAATCTTGCTGACGCGCTTGCGAGATATCCGCGCTACTTCCCCAATACGTACATTGCTCTTGTTCGCGCTGGCGAATCTTCCGGTACGCTCGATCAAGTGCTCGCGCGTCTCGCTGACATATTGGAATCCCAGCGAGAGTTTAGAAGTAAAGTACAGGGGGCAATGATCTATCCGGTCATTATCGTCATCGGTATGATTATTGTCGTTATGGTCATGATGACTGTGGTGGTGCCGAAGCTCACTGATTTGTACAAAGATTTTAATATCGATTTACCCTTCACGACGCGACTCCTCATGAGCACATCAGGGTTTTTTGTTCGCTTTTGGTGGCTCATCATTCTTCTGGGTGTCGGGGGGTTTATCGCATTTCAACGTTGGCGCAAAACTCCTCCTGGCGAACTCGTCGTTGATAGTGTGATTTTGCGGATTCCGCTCCTTGGAGATTTGCAGAAGAAGATTATACTCGTCGAATTTACGAGGACCCTGGGTATGCTGATTGCCTCGGGTATTCATATCCTTGAGGGGTTACGAATTCTGCGCGAATCATTGGGAAATGTGGTATTTCGCAATGCGGTTACTGAAGTAGCCAAAAAAGTTGAAAAAGGATTACCTCTTGGTGATACATTTGCACAGTATGAAGTATTCCCTCCGATCGTTTCCCAGATGATGAAAGTCGGAGAAGAAACCGGGAAGCTTGACGACACGCTGCTCAAGCTATCGAGATATTTTGAGTCTGAATCTGAACAACTGGTGAAAGGTCTGACGACAGCTATAGAACCGATCATTATGGTGATTTTGGGAGTTGGCGTCGGATTTATTGTCATATCGGTTATTACACCGATCTACAACCTGACCAGTCAATTTAAGTAAATCTTTGTGTAGGGCGATACTGTAACTTAACCTCTCAATTTTCGCATTTTGTGATTTCTCAGTTTTCGTAGTACG
>CAZOTW010000059.1:3887-7607 GCA_964582845.1 uncultured Gammaproteobacteria bacterium | reverse complement strand
GACATTTTTCCTTACCAATGGGACGTCCATTGTTGGGCTTACCAAGAAATATGAAGAGGAGTTAAAGAGCAAACTCCGTAATGCAAGTGTTATCGATCGGGACAATGCGAAACGTACCACGTATGATAAAACACTTCTTGTCGATGTCGCCGGTAATAAATCAGAACTGGCCCAGCAGCTTGGCCAGGTGTTAGGAGTAGAAGTGTCTAAACTTCCCGAAGGAGAGGCGACGCCTTCGGCTTTATCAGATTTCCTCATCATTATCGGCGCGGATAAAAAATAAAATTAGAGAGCTTAGAAGGTTAGAAGTTTAGAAGCTTAGAAGATTAGAAGCTTAGAGAGCTTAGAAGTTTAGAGAGCTTAGCTCTCTACGCTTTTTCTAAGCTACTAAGCCCTCTACGCCCCTCTACGCTTTCTCTACGCCCCTCTACGCTTTCTCTACGCCCCTCTACGCTTTCTCTAAGCCCTCTCTAAGCCTCTCTAAATTATGGTATTATGAATCTCTATGATATCGACATCTCCTCTGGTTATGGTGATTTTTGGGGCAACTGGTGACCTCATGCACCGCAAGCTGATGCCTGCACTCTACCATCTGTGCCACGATGGGGAGATTTCCCGAGATATGTTTATCGTCGGCGTCGGGAGGCGGGAGATAACGACTGATCAATTCCGCGAGCTCATGGCCCGGGCGACGAGAGATAGCTATGGGAAAACGTTTGATTTGCGTCTTTGGGAAGCAATTGCTGACCATATGCACTATCAGCAGGGGCATTTTGAGGAACGGTCGACGTATGATGCGCTTACGACATTACTTGAGCAGTTTGACACGGAGCTTCACGCCTGTGTCCCGCGATTTTTTTACCTGGCAACGCCGCCTGCGCACTACGAAACTATTCTGACGCATCTGCACGCAAGTAAGCTTTCTGAAGGCTGTGGCCCCGCCTCGACTCGCGTTCGCTCATCGACGCGAGGCGGGCAGGGGGTATACACGCGGGTTCTTATAGAAAAGCCCTTTGGCAAGGATCTAGTGACCGCACGGAGGCTTGACGAGCTTCTTGGCAAGATATTTGAAGAACGACAGATTTATCGGATCGATCATTATCTAGGCAAGGAAACCCTGCAAAATATCCTTTCGTTTCGGTTTGCCAACGGTATTTTTGAACCCACGTGGAACCGCGAGTTTATCGATCACGTCCAAATTACTCTTGCAGAAGTCGAAGGGGTCGGGAGGCGGGGAGAATTTTATGATGGCGTGGGTGCGCTTCGCGATGTCGTGCAAAATCACATGTTGGAAATGCTTGCCCTGGTTGCCATGGATCAGCCGCGGGCGTTTGACGCCAAGTCCATACGCGATCAGCGAGTGAAAGTCCTCGAATCGATTGATCCCATTCCCACCTCGGAGGTGGCAACATCAGCCATCCGCGGTCAGTACGTAGCTTCCGATTCCGGCCAGCCTCGCCGAACGCGAGTCAAGGCGGGGAATCACCATATCAAAGGATATCAAGAAGAGGATGGGGTGGCGCGGAAATCTCAAACAGAAACATTTGTTGCCCTCAAATTAACCCTTGCCACCAAGCGCTGGTTTGGGGTGCCGTTTTACCTTCGCACTGGTAAACGGTTGGGTCGTAAGGTGACGGAAATCTCCATCCATTACAAAAAGCCGGCAGTCTGTACTCAGGATCTCACGCACCCCGAAGGTCAGGTGTGTCTGTTTCCGGAAAAAGATGTCCAACTCAATGTCGGCAACTGGTTCAGCACCTCTCCTCCGTAACGTCCTGGCTATCCGGGTGGAGCCGGACGAGGGGATAAATCTCCGGCTTATGGCCAAAAAACCAGGGTTTAGTATGACTCTCACTCCCGTACAAATGGAGTTTCGTTATGGGGAGAGTTTCGCGAGCGTGAACCAGCCGGCGGCGTACGAACGGTTGCTTATGGACACCATACGGGGTGATCAGACGCTGTTTGCCAGGACCGATGGCATCCATGCATCCTGGTCGCGTATTACAAATATATTGGAAGGGTGGTCCAAAAAGACGTCAAAATTATTCCACTATACACCCGGTTCGTGGGGGCCCAAAGAGGCCAACATGCTGATTCAAAAAGACGGCAGGCATTGGTTTTTGGAGAAAGATGGGGGTAATCGGTAATTAGTAATCGGTAATTAGAGATTGGAATATGGCAAAGATAGAGAAATTTACTGATCTTGACGCGTGGAAGGTTAATCACCAGATCGTCTTGACAATCTATAAAATGACAAGCAGTTTCCCTCGAGAGGAGAAATTTGGTATTATAGATCAACTAAGAAGAGCTGCGAGTTCTGTTACGGCAAATATTGCTGAAGGATTTGGGAGATTTCACTATCAAGATAAGAATAGGTTTTATTATCAGGCAAGAGGCTCTCAGAGTGAAGTAATGAATTTTCTTATTTTAGCAAAAGATTTAGAATTTATTGATAGCCGAGAATATGAACGTGTAAGTGATTTACTTTTACAAGGAGGTCGTGTCCTAAACGGTCTCATCAGAGCAACAGAGAGTAGACGAAAAGTGTAAGTTTCCAATTACGGATTCGGATTACTGATTACGGATTACTGATTACTCTTTTTTGTTTCTGATTACCGATTACTAAACTTATGTCTACGTTTCACGACGATAAACTTTGGCAGGAAGCATATACCGCAGTGTTAGACCTCTGCGAGCTTCCGGATGATAATGAAGTGCTGGTGCGCGCAAAAAAACTCGGGCTAAAAACCCTCACGACGATTGCCGATGGCGTCTCTCGCCGTGACCGCAGGGAGCGGGACAACAAGCTTCGCGATGCCATGGGGCTGATTGCGGGTCTCCGCAGCCTTCTTTCTGTGGCATGGGCACAGGAAGCCCTGGACGATGACACGTTTGGCAAGCTTGATGATGCGTACGAAAGCCTTGCCAACAAGTTGCCCCGATAATTACTATGGTAACTCTTTTTCGATAATACTTCAGTGAGTACTTCATCCCTGGATTTTATTTGGATTGTCCAATCAGGCTGTCCGGTAGCGTTGGGAACAGAAAGTAGTCAATAAATCCGCGACCGCTGGTGAAAAAACTACTTTCTGGTACAGCTTCTTTCTTATGTCATCGCGAGTCCCGCCAAAGGCGGGACTCGCGATCTCTAGAGATTGCTTCGCTCATTTCATTCACTCGCAATGACAGGAATATAACATCAAAGAATTCAAAATGACAGCTACAGGATCGTCTGTAGGCTATTGACAGCCGATTGCGGCCTGGTATACTAAATGCCGATGAATGATTGTGGCAATCATTCTTTTTTGATATTTTGCACATTGAAAAGGCTAAAGAGAATGGGGTAGCCCATGAGGTTGGCTTTTTGATTTTGTTGAATCTACGCAAACGTTTATTGTTCGAGCGAAGTGACGCTCTGCCGTCACGAGTCGAGAACCACATAATGGTATTTCTCGATTCTCCGCCAGCTGGCGGATCACTCGAAGAATAACGGCGTAAATCTTAGATATATTATCGAAAGGCGAACCTCATGGGTTTTACCCGGTGAAGAAACCTGTGAGAGCGTTCGGTGCCATGGAGAAAGGAGGTAACTTAGCGGAGGCATCCAAATCACCCACTACGATTCACGTGTTCGTTTTGGAGGATGCACCATGTTAAGTCAAACCAACACCAACTCACCGCCATTTGCAAAGCTCGCAAGTGGCCATTTCGGCAACCTGG
>CAZOTW010000059.1:0-3857 GCA_964582845.1 uncultured Gammaproteobacteria bacterium | reverse complement strand
CGTAATCGCGAAGAGACGCACCTCACAGAGCACGTGCGCTCGTTTACGAATTTCGCCGTTTCAGGTAGCACCGGCCACATCGCCTTCGTGGCTTCGGGGGCTTTCACCGGCTGACTTCGGCGCTGAATACGATACCGAGGTGTCGTAAACTGCTCTGAAGGAGGAGGGTTAGCGATGGACCAAAAATCCGTCGAAGAACTACAGCGCATATCGCTGACCCCCCGTTATGTGTATATTTTTTTGTTCTCTCGTGTTCACCCACACCTTTAGCCCAAATTATTTTCTCACCTCCGGGTGATAAAAAAGAAAATAAGTATTTGAGCTAAGCGTTGTATTCTGGTAAGAATACATTCTTATCGGAACCAAAACGTTTAGCCAGAACATACAATGTGCAACACTAATCCGCTTTCGGTCATCTGGCGACCTCCAAGCGGATTTTTCGTGGATGCGACACCGTGACGCAATCCGCCAGCTGGCGGATTGGGCGGCGAGCATGGGCGGGATCGTAGCAACGTAACGGATCCCGAGCTTGTCGAGGGAGAAGTGGGATGATGGCAACAGGTAATAACCATGGGAATCGTGGCAAAAAACGTAGTCAATGAATCCGCGACCGCGGCTGAAAAAACTACTTTCTGTTGCAGAGATCTCCACGTCCCGCCTTTGGCAGGACTCGCGATGACGTATTCACTCTTGCTACAAAGCAAAATCTCCTATACGATAGATAAATGAATCGTACGATCGGGTTTATCGGTCTTGGCCGCATGGGTAAAAACATGGTGCTCCACCTCTTGGAGCAGGGGGTAGATGTGGTCGCGTACAATAGGACGAAAGAAGTGGCAGAAGAATTCAAAAGTCAAAATTCAAAAGTCAAAAGTGGCCACCCGGACAGCGGAAATCTTGCGATTGCATCCTCTATCGAGGACCTCGTAGGACAATTGCAAGCGCCGCGAGTGATTTGGTTGATGGTCCCAAACGGCAAACCCGTTGATGAAGTACTGCAGCAGTTGATATCTTTTGGTATACAAACCGGTGATATTGTTATAGATGGTGGTAATACTTATTATAAAGACACAGTTCGACGTAGTACTGATCTTGCGAAAAAAGGAATTCATTTTATCGACTGCGGCACCAGTGGAGGACTTGAAGGTGCGAGGACCGGTGCGTGCCTCATGATTGGCGGAGTAGAGGGTGTGGTGAATCAACTTAGATGGCTATGGAATATCGTGAGCGGTTCTTCTTCAGGAGCAACTACGAAGTCCCCCGAAGCCTTCTCGCCCAACGAAGCTTCAGCGAAGTTGGGGGCGAAGGGGGACGGAGAAGGTGGGGCGTGGGGATACTTTGGTTTGTCAGGTGCCGGGCACTATGTCAAAATGATACATAATGGTATTGAATACGGCATGGACCAGGCAATTGGAGAAGGATTTGAACTGTTAGCAAGAGGCCCTTATGTACTCAATTTACCGGCTGTCGCTCATACGTGGGTAAAAGGGAGCGTCATCCGGAGTTGGCTCGTGGATCTGTTAGCAAAAGCCCTTGATGAGGATCCAAAGCTTGATCGCTTCAGTGGTCGAGTCGGTGGCGGAGAGACCGGCGCGTGGACGACCGAAGCCGCGAAGGAATTTGGCGTTGAAGATACCGTTTTAGAAGATGCGCTCAAAGCACGCGAAAAATCCAGGGTAAAGCCGACGTTTGCCGGAAAAGTGGTTTCCGCCCTCCGCCGCCAATACGGTGGACACGAGGAAGAGAAGGGTGAAGGGGAAAGGGGAAAATAGCTAAGAGCTTAGAGAGCTTAGAGAGCTTAGAGAGCTTAGAGAGCTTAGAGAGCGCTTTTAATATATGGTAGACATACATAAAGTTCCCAATGCTGAGGAGGCTGCCAAAGGGGCGGCGCAGGCGGTAACCGACGCCATGAGGACGTATCAGGATACGCCGGTACTGTTTTTGGCATCCGGAGGTTCCCCGCTTGCTATTTTCCCCCACATGACGCCTGATTTGTTTGACGCACGGGTGACCATAAGCGTGACGGATGAACGCTTTAATCCCGATCCGGCTATCAATAACTTCGCACAACTTACCCAAAGCTCATGGTTTCAGGATGCCACCGCACGAGGGGCCGCAAGTATCGATACGCGGCCTCGTTCCGATGAAACCGTGGAAGGTCTCGGATGGCGGATGCGGGAGGCATTTACCGGTTGGCGGATGCAGCATAGTGACGGCGTCATCGTCATGACTCAAGGAATTGGTTTAGACGGGCATACCGTCGGTATCATGCCGTATCCGGAAGACGAGCGGGCGTTTGGCTTTTTATTTGACGATGCGGATGCATGGGTTGTGGGGTATGATGCAGGGGCAAAGAATCCCAATCCTGTCCGCGCCACGGTCACGTTGCCATTCTTACGCATGGTGGATATTTCCTTTCTGTATGTTTGCGGACCAGAAAAGCAAAAACCCCTAGAAGCGACGTTTGCCAAAGACGGATCTATCCACGTAACCCCGGCTCGAATAATCCATGAAATGAAACATTGCCTCTTGTACACCGATTGCACACTTGCTACAGTGGGATAGAGGGGGGGTGTTATGATACTGTATATTGGTGCGGATCATCGTGGTTACCATCTGAAAGATAAACTGAAAGCTTGGATTCAGGAGCGAGGCCATGAGGTAGTTGATTGTGGTAATATGATGTATGATTCAAACGACGATTTTCCGGATTTTTCATTTGCTGTTGCCGATAAAGTTGCAGCTGACCCGGGAAGCCGGGGAATTGTGATTTGCGGCTCCGGCGGCGGGGTATCGATTGCAGCAAATAAAGTGAAAGGAATCCGCTGCGCTGCTGCAGTCCACGTTGCGGACGTTAAACACAATCGGCAAAACAATGACGTGAACGTATTGGCATTATCTGCGGATTTTACCGATTATGATGAAGCCAAAGAACTCGTAGAGGCGTTTATCGAAATGGAGTTTGAAGGGGAAGAGCGGTGTGTCCGTAGACTCAATAAAATTGCCAAAAGAGATCGATAATAGTTACTTAGTTATTGGTTACTTGGTTACTTAGCAAAGTCCCGCATTGTTTTTCTAACTAACAAAGTAACTAACTAACCAACTAACCAAGTACCTTTGTATGGTCGATATAATTCCCGGAATTTTAGAAAAAGAGTGGTCTGTTATTGAGGAAAAGCTCCTCCTGGTTGCCCCTCACGTGAGTTGGGTGCAGATAGATGTAGCAGATAACACCCTGGTTCCCAATACCACCTTTTTGGATTTTACGAAGTTTAGCCCCGAACAGTTACTCCGAGAGCTTCAACACCTCTCTCTGGAAGCGCACCTCATGGTCGCCCAACCGGAAAAATATATAAAAGCACTTGCCGATGCCGGATATAAGCGGGTCATCGCGCATGTGGAATGCCAGGATCCCCGGATTTTTTTAGAGCAAGCGACGTTTGAGCACGTGGAAGTCGGTATGGCGATAGACGGGTCGACGGAACTTGAGCAAATTGAGCCATATTTGGAGGAAATCGATGTCGTTCTGGTGATGACGATAGAAGCGGGTTTTAGCGGGCAACCGTTTCTGACGGAAAATTTGGAAAAAATTAAATCCATTCATGGGCATTTTCCCGGTCTCCCGATAGAAGTGGATGGGGGAATTAACGCTGAGACGGCCAAACTCGTTAAAGAAGCAGGCGCCACGAGGTTGGTATCGACAAGCTATTTGTATAAGGATACGGAATATATTGCCCAAGCGATTGACCGTCTGAAAAGCGTATAGGAGGCACTGGACAAAGCGAAGCGGGATACGATATTATAGGAGCCATGGATGGTGCGTCACTTCAAATACTCTGCCGCCGCATACGCTCGGA
>CAZOTW010000058.1:0-7711 GCA_964582845.1 uncultured Gammaproteobacteria bacterium | reverse complement strand
GAATAGATATGCCACCTAAGGAAATTATACTATTTGGCATTGCCGAAGTGCTCCCTAAGCCTAGACTCATTATACCTGAAAACAAACCTAATTTTGATCGTACTTGTCCTGAGTTTTATCGAAGGATTATCCAGGCATTTCAGGATTTACGTTATATTGGGGAGTTGAGGCAAAGGCGGGAAGAAATTAAGAAACTACAAATTTCTATCAATCCAGGCCCCGATAGGCTCATCGTAATGAAAAGTTAAAGGGTTCTCTTCGGGTACGGGTGCCTCCATCTCTTTTACCGTGCTTTCAAAGTCATTATCACTTACATCAAATCTCTGGTTAGAACTCCTGTTTTTTGACAGTCTCTCATAAGCAATTTGTTTGGGAGTATCAACAAATATTGTTGTTATTTCTATACCGAGTCTATTTGCAATCTGTCTTACTGTGTTACGTTCATGTTTGGTAAAGTTACCTGTATCATAAACAACAGTTTTCCCTTTTTTTAGTAGACTTTCTACCTTTCTATGCACCTCTCGATAGAGAATATCCCAATCTTTCTGTTTTAAATATTCATCCTTAACATTTTCTCCATACAATTCGAATTTGACATCGTCCAAATCTACCCTTGTGTGTCCAAACTTCTTTTCAATCTCTTTAGCCAGAAAGCTTTTCCCTGAAAAAGGAATTCCGCATAAGATATATAGTTTAGTCATAATTGAAGTATATCAGAGGCTTCTAATTCCGAAGAAATCCGTAGAAATTGCTCCGCGTACCTAGAATTCCTCCTAATTTTAACTTTTCTTTTTGCTTTTCTATTTAATAATTATTAACCCTTGTGTTGTCGTCTTTTCGGAGTTTTGTCCCAATGTTTTCTCAACACTGGTTTTCTTCTTTTTTGAATGCTGTCAATTATTAATCCCAGGAAAAATATTAATAGCAATGTAACAATATAATTGCACAAAATAGCTTCTGATAAATTTTCGGAATGAGATCTCCAGGAATAATATTGCCCTGGAATAATGAAGCTCATTTTATCGATGAAAATTAATCCGGGCATTCCCAGCCATACAACAATTACAAGAGATAACGGAAAACAAACCATAAACAGACCGCTCCCTCTGCAATCATTGAAACCTGGGATTATTAATGTGAGGAGGCCTAATAAAATGAGAAAAAGATAAATAAGCGGCAATTTAAATCTATATAGTTTAATTCCATTAAAACTTTTTACCAGTTTTCTTAACATAATTTGATAATAACACGCAGACTCTGCGGTTTTAAATATTTCATCCCCTTGCTATGAATGACTGAAGATTTCCCCAATTAACTACCGATATTTATCGTTCATATAATTAGAAATGCATGAAAAGTGAAGTTTGATAATTAATAACAATTAATGAACTGGATGAAAAGATAATAATCTCTTCACCTATCAAAACATCTATTTGATTTCGAAGAAAATCGGAGAAATCCGTAGAAATTGTTTACACTGAGTTAACCGAATGTGCCGAAGTGCTCCCCCGGCAGGTGTATTTCGCCTAAATCTTCGAAAAGTATTCTTTTAGCATGGTTTTTAGTGTTGTTTTACCTTTTATTGTTTTGAAATACTCTTCTCTTCACTTGGCATCTTTTTCATTGTTATACGCTTCATAGTGAATCAAGTCAAACGGAATATAGGGCTTGGTAGAAAATTCTTTGCCGGAGTTGTGTTCAGGGAATCTTCTTTTTAAATCAGTAGTAAACCCAACATAAATATAGTCCTTCTTGAGGCTTCTAAGGACGTAGACATAGAAAAATTTCACATGGGACGTGCCAGTCGGCACACCCCTCACGCATTTTGTTTGATCGAAGTCAATTGAAATTCGTAGCTTCACATTATTTACAATGCGAAGCCATGCACCGACTGGTGCGTGGCTCCCCCGGCAGGATTCGAACCTGCAACCTTCTTCTTACAGTATCCCTTCTGTTACCAAAAGGACTGGACTATCTCATTCACGTTATTATGTCCTTCGGACACCAACGTGATCGGGTATATAGTCTCTACACATTTCCCCGCCTTCATTTTAGATAAATGATTGGCGGGGTTTAGCTCGGGATTGTCCGGATGATGACGAAGTCATAATATCCGGAGTTCCCCGAATTAGCCCGATTTTTCAATCCCGCTTACGCGGGAAAGCTGCCAACAACCAAAAACCCTTCGATCCCTCGACAAGCTCGGGATTTCAGACCTTCGGTCTTCAACAGGAAGCCGCTCTACCGTTGAGCTACAGGGGAATGTAAAAGAACTTCGTTATTATACCATTCGTGTTTGGAGAATACCACCAATCCAGCCTCGAATTTTCCTATATAACACCACGTCGCTCACGTAGAAAGAAAATACTCCATATTCATGAATTATTTTCCGTATTTTTCGGCTATGAGGCTTATTCCGTGCAATATACGTTTTATAAAAATGGGTCAATGGAATGTCCGTTATTTGAGACCAATATTTTTTCGCCTTTTCCTCGTTCAGATTCTCGTGTAACCAAATTGCTCCGTAAAATTTCTCTGGCACGACATGGCCGAATTCGCGAAACCATCGTACCATGAATTTAATGATAAAAGGATCCGAATTGGCAAAACTACACCCCTTATCGGTTTTTGTCCCTTCTGATGCGTAAAATGCGATCCCTGCCACAAAACGATCACGTTTCGACAGAAATCCGATCTCTTTTCTGCCACGTATAAATAGTTCTTTTGTTTCTCTGATGCGCTTCGCTTGTTTGCGTTATGCCGCAATAATACTCCCTTTTAAAGCGCCAAGTTTTTTGCTTTCGTATAAACGGTATAATTGACCCTTGGTCAACGGTACGTCGTGACACCAATCAGAAACCGTTGACTTCGGAAGTTTTAATCGGCGCATAATATCCAAATACGATATCCCTTGCCCGCGCATCTTTCGAGCTTTTAGTTTAAGCTCTAACCGACCATAATACCCCATACAATTAGTATACAATTTGTACTAAGAACAGACAACTGAATAAACTCTTATTGGAGGTTCTATTAGTTACAATGTATTTTGCTTGATATTCAGAAAAAAATACACAATACTGAAGTATACCCATGAAATCTACTGCCGCTGGGGTCACGCTTGCAGAAGTCCTTATCGCCACTGGTATCCTCACTGTCCTCATGACGATAGCGATCGTAAGCCTCGGGGGCAAGAAAAACTTTGAAAATATCGAGGATATTACGAGAAAATCCGACGTGAACCAGCTTTTTAAAACATTTGTGCGCTATTATGTGGATAATCACTGCTATCCCTCTTTAGCCGAGTGGAATAGCTTGACGTGCGATGGGCCCGTCCCGGATGCCTTGAAACCCTACATGGTAAAGCTCCCTTGCGATCCGGAAACGCATCAACCGTACTATTATGAACCGCTCGATGCCATGTGCCATCGCTGTTATGGTGCATGCGGCGCTTGCACAGGGTTTCGCATTTTAGCAAAATTGAAACAACAAAAAGATCGAAGTGGTGTGGCTGCCGGATGTGATCAGATTTTGGGTTGCGACGTCAATACACCCGATGGCACCCCGTACACGTACGGGGTCTCGACAGCGAACGACTGTTCGCGCCTCTAGTCCCGGGTTAACTATTGCGCAGTTTTCGTATACCAGATCGGAACTTTTTTACTACCCCTCCGGTATCTTCGATAAGTCCCACGAGTTTTTGTTTCGGAAGTTTACTTGACCTCACTATCATCTCCCGCATATTGGAAAAATCGGATACGGAAGGAAGAGGAATATTCCGCATAAAGTCCGTGCGGATAGGAAGGTACGGAAACTCGGCAAGATCTACGAATGATATTACGCGATATTTTCGTAACAGATATTCGGTTTTAGCAAGCTGCCAACTCTCTTTAATATAGAGAAACGCCGCAGTGTGCGGTGGGTGGCGATGATATTTTAAAATGTGGCCAATATTATTGGTATACACCATTGTGACGCGTTTATCCCGATGGGCATAATTGATGACTTGCTCTATACCATTGCCTACGCCAACCGCTAATTTCGCATACGGCATGACTTTTGACTTTTTATATATCCGCTGCCCGCTTAACCAATCAAACACCGTCGACGGATCGTGATAGGCTATGACCATATCCCACCCGCCTGTTTCATACATAGCGATCATGTCATCGATATGCGCGCAGGATAAGCGGGACATGTCAGCATCCACGGTCAAAAGCGTTTCATAGTGTGCCACCTGCCATCCGCGACTAATCGTGGCACCTTTCCCTTTGTTTTTTTTGTGCGTTATGACCCGGATGCCGGAAATGCTTTTGAGGATTTCACCACTGGCATCCGCGGATGCATCATTGACAACGATGACTTCTGCTATTTTCGGGTGGTCACGAAGCGTTTTGGCGACATGGTCTATCGTCGTTTCGTTGTTGTACACGGGAACGATGGCAGTAATTTTCATATCGCGTTTACTCGAGGTAATCTTTCCCCACTTCGTCCCTCGATGAGCTCGGGACTACGTGGGGTGAATAATGAGTTACTCAAGATAGTCTTTTAATTTCTTGCTTCGACTAGGATGGCGCAGTTTCCGTAATGCTTTTGCCTCAATTTGCCGGATGCGCTCTCGGGTGACGCCAAACTGCGCACCCACTTCCTCGAGAGTCCTCGGCCGGCCATCTTCAAGACCAAAGCGGAGAATAAGCACCTTTTTCTCGCGATCAGAAAGGGTGGTAAGCACTTCCTCCATGTGCTCTTTGAGAAGTTGGCGGCTGGTTTGCTCATACGGGGTAGGTCCCGGGTCGGAGATAAAATCTCCCAGGCGACTATCTTCCTCATCGCCTACCGGAGTCTCCAGGCTGGTTGGCTCCTGGGACACTTTCATAATTTCCCGGACTTTGGTTACATCCACCTCCATGACTTTGGCAATTTCCTCGGGGGTAGGTTCGCGGCCCAGGTCCTGCATGAGGCGCCGCGATGCGCGGACAAAGCGGTTAATCGTTTCCACCATGTGGACGGGGATGCGGATCGTTCGCGCCTGATCGGCTATTGCCCGGGTAATTGCCTGGCGAATCCACCAGGTAGCGTAGGTGCTGAATTTATATCCTTTTCGCCAGTCGTATTTTTCTACAGCCCGAATGAGCCCTTGATTCCCTTCTTGGATAAGATCAAGGAGGCTCATGCCGCGGCCGATATATTTTTTCGCAATGGAAACAACGAGCCGCAAGTTAGATTCAATCAGTTTTTTCTTGGCCTTGCGGTCGCCTTTTTCGTAGCGTTTGGCAAGAAAAATTTCGTCGGCAAACGTCAAAAGGGGAATCCGGCCGATTTCTTTCAGGTACATGCGCACAGGATCCGATACGCCTTCGGCACCCGCTTTGGCAAGCGCTTCGATTTCTTTTTCCAGATCCTGGATGCTTTTGCTTGCCTCTTTTTCGGCATCAGCAGATGTGGTCTCAAATACGTCGATACCCGCGCGAATAAGTTTATCGCACAGCTGATCGAGCTCCTTAATATGTTCTTCGGGTTTGGGGAAAAGGAAGAGGATATCTTCTTGCGTCACAAAACCGTTCTCTTTTCCTTCGCGGATAAGATCGGTAACCGTCGCAAGTGTTTTTGATTTTGTCATAGAAGTACCGTGGATCTTTGCCTGGTAACGCAATCGCTACGTTCATGCGCTATTTAACGGGTCAGCCACAAACCTAACGAAAGACGTACAAACAAATGATCTCGCTTGTCGCCTCTTCGGCGACCTGCCGATGAGGCAGATCAGGAGCAAGTATACCAGATTTAATCGTGTTTTTCCAGATTTTTGAGCCTGGTGGTGAGTTCCTTCATGTGCCCCTGGAGCTGAGCGGCCTTTGCGTCATCAGTTTTGGCTGTCACTTCACGCGTGAGCTCGTGGATTTTCCGCCTCAAAATAACCCGTTCAAATTCCCGAAGTGTCCGCGTCCATTCACGCATAAAAAGTTCGTCATCGCCAATAAGCCCGGTCATATCCCACAAAAACGCTTCATCAAGCGAAGGAAGAAGCTCCGGTGGCAGACTATCAGCAAAATCTTTAATGAGAAAAACCGAGTGTGTCCCTAAAAACGTCACGAGATGATCGATGATTTTATGAACAGTCGGATGGACAAACTCCGGAAGAAGCGATGCGTCCTCGAGATCTTCAAATAATTCCGCTGTTTTCCCCTGAAGAAGAAAGGCTAAGATATATATTTCAAGCAGTTCCGGTCGGGAAAGTACGCGTGGCAAACCTGCGGGTGTCTCTTCGTTTTTCCGTTTAGCTGGCAATCCCCGGAGTGCTTTCTGCATTCCATCAGTTATTGTTTCTTCCGATGTATCCAGAGCAAGCGCGAGTTTTTTGACGTAATGTCCCTGCACGATGGGGTTTTCGATTTTGCCGATAATGGGTAACAGCTCCTCGCTTACTTTTTTCTTGCCGAAGGCACTTTGGACGTCAAAACGCTTGAGCGCAGACGTGATGAAATAGTCATACACGGGTATTGCCTGTTTAATAGCCTTTTTGAGGAGTACCGGATTTTCCCGTGCAGCTTCATCCGGATCTTTGCCGGAAGGGATGGTCACCACTTTCATGTCAAGCCCTGCCATGTCTGCAATTTCTATTCCCCGGCGCGCCGCTGCATCTCCCGCCATGTCGCTGTCGAGGGCAAATGTGAGTCGTTCCGTAAACCTCTTGAGGAGGCGCACATGTCCTTCGGTAAGCGCCGATCCTTTTATGGCTACCACATTGCCGATCCCCGCTTGAAACGAAGAAATCACATCCAACTCGCCTTCCATGACGACTGCTTCGTTTTCTTTTTGAATTGCATCTTTTGTAACATCAAGCCCGTAGAGTACGTTGCTTTTTATATACACCGGCGTCTCCTGGGTATTAATGTACTTTGGCTGCCCCTGCCCTTCCGAAGCCTTGTGCGAAGGAGGGTTTGCATCGGGGTCAAGCACTCTCCCGGCAAACCCTACGACATTGCCACGGTGATCTTTGAGAGTAAACATGACGCGACCGCGGAACCGGTCATAATATCCTCGCTCTCCTCTAGCCACAGAAGACCTCGGCAACACCAATCCTGATTGTTGCATGACGTGCTCGTCGTACCCTTTTTTACGCAAAAATCCGTACAACGAATCCCAGCTATTGGGACTGTATCCCAAAAGAAACGTTTTTACTGATTTATCCGACACGCCGCGGTGCTTCAGGTATTCCCGTCCTTTTTCCCCAAGGGCGTGTTTAGTCAGAATATAATGATAAAACTCACTGGACAGATGATTCACCTCATAGATCTTCTGTTTGAGTTTTGCTTCCGGCGTATCTGTGGGACGTCGTTCCAGTGTGACGCCAGACACACCCGCCAATTCTTCGAGCGCCTCAACAAAATCCACATGCTCATATTCCATGATGAAGTCAAATATTGTCCCGCCTTTCCCGCAACCAAAGCAGTGAAATATCTGCCGGTCCGGCGACACCACAAAAGACGGCGTCTTTTCATTATGAAACGGGCAGAGGCCCTTAAAGTTGCGGCCGGCTTTTTTTAGGGTCACCCGCTTGCCGACAAGGTCAACGATATTTATCCGGGATTTTATTTCATCGATATCACGTGACATAGCTCTAGCGAAGGATAGCACGAACAGGACAGGAGGTCTAATTCATGTACTAGTTCAGTACATCCCGTACACATCCTCCTTTTTGTTTCCACTGCATAAT
>CAZOTW010000057.1:0-8197 GCA_964582845.1 uncultured Gammaproteobacteria bacterium | reverse complement strand
TTCATATAAGAAGAACTTTGTACTTATTGTTTTAGGCTTCATCGTTTCTATCGTACTAGCCGCATTCATCATTGATCGTTTGGGCGTAAATGAAATGTGGTCAAAACGAGGTCCAATGAGAAGGTTGTATCAGCAGATGGAATATGGCCGCGGGAACCGCATGTACCGTTATAAGTAGTAATCATTGACATAGTATGTCATAGTTAAATAAAGGAGAAAAACTATGGAAAAAATATCAATTTTTGTTGTAGCAATCGTTCTAGCGTCTCTCGGTTCGCCGGTATATGCAGTTAAAAATTCAGAGGCAGGAAGCCAAAACATAGGCACCAGTCAAGCACAGCAACAAGTAGCAACATCTCCTTCACCAACAGGGTATCAGATTCAAAATCAGGTGAATACCCAGAATCAAGGAGAAGCGTCTCAGCTTCGGATTAATACGCAGGAACAAATGGGGACCGTGGCAGCACAAGTACAAGATTTATTAAAAGTAAGGACAACCGGCGGGATCGGTGAACAGGTAAGACAAATTGCCCAAGAACAAAATCAAGCCCAAAATCAAATACAAACAGAGCTTGGGAAGGTTGAAGCGAGAGGCGGATTATTAAAATCATTAATAGGACCGGATTACCAAGCACTGAAAAATATGCAAAAAGCTATGGAACAAAATCAACTGCGTATCGGGCAGTTAGAGCAGCTACAAAATCAACTGGCAAATCAAAGTGATATTGCCATGGTTCAAGAAACGATTCAAGCACTAACAGTGCAGAACACTGCATTGCAAAATCGTGTCAATCTTGAAGAACGGTCAGGCGGCATGTTCGGATGGCTATTTAAGCTATTTGCCCGATAATCCGACAAAACTGAATTTAGCTTTAAAGTTGAAAGCTGACTGCCTTCGTCCTTCGACAAGCTCTGGACTACGACGGTTAAAACGGGATTAGAACCTATTTTTTGTGTAAATTACATACATAGGCTATAATAACTACATAATTATGAATACGAACATACAATTTAGTTTGGCCCTTCTCCTTTTAAGTCCTTAGGAAGGGAAGCTTTTTTGTGCTTGAGCCCCTTCCGAAGGGGCTTTTTTTGTGGCTATGAAATCAAAACAAATTATACAACAAGTGAATACTGTTATTGCAAAAGCTCAATATGCTGGGTTGTATGGCGTTGTGCTTGAAAGTGGTATTGGAAATAGAATTTGTGATATTGAAGGTAACGAATACCTGGACTTTCTTTCCGGAGCGTCAACCGCGTGCTTAGGATATGGAAGATCTGACGTAATTAGTGCATATTCAAAAACTGCAAAGAGATTGTGTCACTCCTGTTTTGTTTATTCGCCAAATGTTGAAGCCGTAAATTTGGCAAAAAAGCTTATACAAATTACCCCTGGGGATTATCTGAAAAAGGTGATGTTTGGCTTATCTGCTTCCGATAGCATTGATGGTGCTATTAAGGCGGCGCGCGCGTATACACGGAGAAAGAAAATTGTTTCTTTTCGATACTCATATCACGGTAGTACTGGATTATCTGGACAAGCAACAGGGTTTTTGTCATTGAAAAAGGATGTTTATAATTCGAATGAAATTATATATTTGGACTTTCCAAAAACAGAAATTGATGCCAAGAAAGTTCTAAAATATGCCGAAACAGTATTTCGCGTAGGGCATACGGATATTGCCTGTGTTATTTTTGAGCCAATTTTAGGTGACGGAGGGAATATCGTGCCACCAAAAATTTTTTGGTCCCATCTGCTTGCGCTTGCACAAAAGCACCAAATTGTCTCTATTGTAGACGAAACACAAACTGGCATGGGCAGGTCCGGAAAATGGTGGGCAATAGAACATTTTAAGATTGCTCCAGATATTATCGTTATGGGAAAAGGACTCGGAGGCGGATATGTCGCAATCAGCGCCTGTGTCGGAAGAGCGGAAATTTTGGATAGCCTGTCCAAAGTACAGCATGTATTTACTCTTTCTGGACATCCTCCAAGTTGTGCAGTTGCATCAAAGATTATTTCCATCATCGGACAGCAGCATATCGTGTCGAAAACAGAAAGAAAAGGGAAATTTTTTAAACAAAAACTTATTCAGGTAATCCATCGGTATAGAAATGATATTCATTGTGAAGTGAGAGGGATGGGTTTGCATATAGGAATTTCAATTAAATCTTTAAAAAATAAATCGCTCGCGGCACTATTTGCTACCCGATGTGTCCAAAAAGGTTTATACGTAGGATACTTTGGTCCAGATAATGAAGCATTACGATTACACCCCCCATTAACGATTACTTACGCAGAATTGAATCGGGCGATTATTGTCTTATCAGAGGTATTTAAAGAGTGGAAAAATACATCGTTTCCACCTTCAACATATGCAATCTACCGAAGATACTCAGTCGGATTAGGAAATATCCCTTCGACTATCATTTAGGCTATAATTCAATTGCTCAGAAGGAAGCACGGTTGTCTTAAAATAGGTTATGGTTCGGCAGGGCCTTCGACAGTGAGCTCAGGCCGAACTGCTCACCACTGTAAATAGTTCTCCGCCAAGAGTGATATAATCAGCTCATGATTAACTGGAATACGGACGAAAAGATATTTAAGAAACTGCATCCAAAAGAATATAAACTGTGGAGGATTACTCAGCTCATTAATTATGGATTAGATGGTGAACTATTAGATAAAAAGGAAGTTATACACGCATGGTCGGAAATTAAGGATCGTCTTAACCCTGATAGGCGAAAAGTGCTAGAATTCTTCATATGGAACAAGAAATGGCACAAGGAGCAGGGCTTACTGCCAGACAGAAGCAATTATTGGACCTTGCGATCCGCGAGCAATACTTCATAGAAACGTTTTACCTCAGCGGAGGGACCGCGCTCAGTTATTGGTATTTGCATCACAGGCAGTCCGATGATCTGGATTTTTTTTCGCTTACCCCATTCAACTATGAAAAAATTGTTAGATGGTTTGGGGAAAATAAGGGGAAAATCGGGTATTCAGAAGCTCGTTTCGACGAAGATTACGGATTTTTAATGGTCAATCTCCGGTATCCTGATCGGGCATTTCTAAAGATCGATTTTCATCATTATTCAAATACTAAATTGGCTCCAACAATTAATTGGAACGGTTTAGGAATTGATAGCCTAATGGATATTGCGGTGAACAAAATTCGAACGATTGCGACCATCCCGCGAACGCGGGATTATATAGATCTCTATTATATTTTGAAAAGGAAACCGTGGACGATTGAGAGCTTGACGGAAAAGAGGGCCAAGAAGTTTCAGGAACACATTGATGTGTTGCAGATGGCAAAAAATTTTCTGAAAGTATCCGAGTATTCGGATTTTCCTAAAATGCTTATCCCGTTTGATGAAACGGATATGCAAGGGTTTTACGAACGGTCCGCTGGAATGTTAAGATCAAAAATTTTGAAGTAGGTTATAATTTTGTAAATGGTTCTCCGCCTTCGCTCGCCGGAGCGAGCTATGGCGGACACTGTCCGCTTAGATCGCGAAGGAGAGAAGATCATCAGTATTTTTAGCTTGAGGCTTGACAAGGGGACGGGATTAGAACCTAAGAATATTCAGGTAGACGATGAAGAAGTTCTGTCAACCCTCGTTGCCACACAGATTGCTGATATAATACCTCTTACGTATGGAAATGGTTATTCTTCTCCTTTTAATTGTTTTAAACGGCCTGTTTGCTATGGCAGAGATTGCCATCGTTTCCGCACGTAAATCCAAACTACAACAAATGGCCAACGAGGGCGATGCGCAAGCAAAGAAAGCGCTTGAACTTGCCAATAATCCGAACCGATTTCTCTCGACGGTACAAATAGGAATTACGTTTGTCGGTATCTTTGCTGGAGCCTTTGGTAGTGAAACACTTGCACAACCGCTCGCCCTCATGATCGGACAGATACCTTTGGTTGGTCCTTATAGTGAAGGAATAGCATTGTTTATTGTGGTGTCTGTTATAACGTATCTTTCTCTTGTTATTGGGGAATTGGTTCCCAAGCGCATAGCACTCACTAACCCAGAAAAGATTGCCGCGTTAGTAGCCCTGCCCACACAGACACTTTCTTCTATAAGTAAGCCGCTTGTCGATGTATTAAGTATGTCCACAGATTGGATCCTCCGTATATTCGGTGTAAAGGCCGTAGTAGAGATGCCAATCACTGAAGATGAAGTGAAAATGCTCATCAGGGAAGGCGCAAGAGTTGGGATTTTTAATCTCGCAGAGCGCGATATCGTCGAGCGCACATTTCGCCTCGCAGATCAGCGGGTAGACATGCTCATGACCCCGCGTAAAGAAATTGTGTGGCTGGATGCGGAGGACAACGATGCAGGATTACGGAAAAAATTATCCCGCAGTTCCTATTCCTACCTTCCTGTATGCCGGGGGAAGCTTGATAAAACAATAGGCGTGGTTCGCACGAAAGAATTACTTACTCATTTTCTTGAAGCGAACGCATTTGATGTCCACACACTCATGCATAAGCCGATTTTTCTTCCGGAGAGTATGAATGCATTGAAAGTATTGGAGCTATTCAAAAAATCCGGTATTCATGTAGCAATGGTTGTCGATGAATACGGAAACATTACCGGGCTGATTTCCATTACCGATATTCTTGAAGCGCTGGTTGGTGATATTCCCACGATTGATGAAATAGAAGAACAAGCCTTTTTTCAGCGCGGTGACGGTAGTTGGTTAGTGAATGGTCTCGTCATGATAGATGAGTTTAAGGAAAAATTTCAGGCACAAAAATTACCGGGTGAAAAATCTGGCCAGTTCCATACCATAGGGGGATTTGTGATGTATCGGCTGGGTCGGATTCCTATTCCCGGTGATACGCTGGATTTAGAGTCAATGCATATTGAGGTGGTGGATATGGATGGTAACCGTGTAGACAAACTCATAGTGAAATCTATTCAAACCGTATTGAACAAACAGAAGCCGGATTCTAAATAATTATCCACATGATAAAACGTATAGCTATATTTATTCGGAAGCTGATAAACTCATTATTGAGCTATTAATGGTATATATTGCGTGTGTTCGGGAGGTAGAACCGTGGTCTTAAAATAGGTTTTAATTTTGTAAATGGTTCTCCGCATTGACGTTTCTTTACGATCCCGAGCTTGTCGAGGGAGAGTTTAGAAATGACAATGCCCTCCTAAATTCGCTCTTCGAGCCGTCCCGCTCAGCGGGATAAGGCGAGAAGTAAGAATAGGAGGGCAGGTTCGAACATTATTTTAGCCTGAGGCTGATAGGTCGCCTTCGTTAAAAATTGGACGACTGAAAGAAGACCACCTTCGCATAATGCTCCGGCGGTTAAAACGGGATTAGAACCTAACAAAAATATTATGATGAACAACATTAGTACGCCACTTCTTCTCTCATTCCTCGCAGGTATCAGTACCGTGATAGGCAGTTTTGTTTTTCTTTTTATAAGAAATTTTAAGAAAAGCTACTTAAGCTATTTTCTTGGTATGTCTGCCGGGGCGATGGTATATATTTCATTTATTGAATTATTGCCGGTGTCTATAAAAACGTTAGGTTTTTTGTCTTCAAATATTGCCTTTTTTCTTGGCATGTTTTGTATTGGAATCATTGATGTCATTATTCCGCATCATTACATGAATTATTGTTCAAAAAATGGCATCAAATATGACAAGCTTATGGTGACCAGTTCTATATTGGCAATCGGTATCGCTATCCACAATTTTCCGGAGGGTATCGCGGTATTCATGAGTTCATTAGGAAACATGCGTTTTGGAATACTTATCGCGTTTGCAACGGCGCTTCACAATATTCCTGAGGGCGTGGCCGTGGCCACACCTATCTATTTTGCAACAAGAAGTAAATTGAAAGCCTTCGGGTATTCATTTCTCGCAGGAATAGCAGAACCAATAGGAGCAATTCTCGCGTTTGTCATACTTCAACCATATCTCTCTTCTACTTTCTTATCCTATGTGTTTGCTTTTGTAGCAGGAATTATGGTGTATATCAGTTTTGACGAACTACTTCCGACGTGTTTTGAACAGGGAGAAGGTCATACGGCGATTGCAGGTATTGTGACGGGCATGTTAGTTATGGCAGCGAGTTTGGATATTATGTAATTTCTCTTCTATTGAGAAACGAAGAAAAGACTGGATTAGAACATTCATCGAGACAACAACATTCACCCCGCAATACGTTGGAATTATTGGCATTTTGTGTCATAGTTTAAAAGAGGAGTATAACCTATGAAAAAACTTTCTGTTCTTTTTGTAACCATTGTTCTAGCCTCTCTTGGCTCATCTGTATATGCCGCTAAGAATTCAGAAGCAGGAAGCCAAAATACTGGTACGGGTCAAGCACAGCAACAAGTAGCAACATCTCCTTCGCCAACAGGTTATCAGGTTCAAAATCAAGTGAATACCCAAAATCAGGTGAATACTCAAAATCAAGGAGAAGCCTCTCAGCTTCGGGTGAACACGCAAGAAAAAATGGGAACAGTTGCCGCACAGGTACAGGGATTACTTGAGGTCAGAACCACAGGTGGGATTGGTGAACAGGTGAGGCAAATCGCCCAAGAGCAAAATCAAGCACAAAATCAGATACAAACGGAGCTTGGAAAAGTTGAAGGTAGAGGCGGATTATTAAAATCATTGATAGGACCAGACTACCAAGCATTGAAGAATATGCAAAAAGCTATGGAGCAAAACCAACTGCGTATTGGGCAACTTGAGCAGTTGCAGAATCAATTGACTAACCAGGGGGATATAACAATGGTCCAAGAAACAATTCAAGCATTAACAGATCAAAATACGGCACTGAAAGACCGTATCAATCTTGAAGAGCGGTCAGGTGGCATGTTTGGATGGCTGTTTAAGCTATTTGCCCGATAATCCAACAAGGCTATAATTCAATTGATCGCGAGATAGGATCGTGGTTTTGAAGTAGGTCACTTTCCACAATAAGGCCATGGTTTAGAGCCGCGGGGGGTGGCGAGTTTGAACGCCGCCGTTCGTATGGCTTCTTCCGGGTTAAACCGTAAATCCGGGTTGGGGTCCATGTTCATCGCTGTTCGCGTTCCGATCCACGTGAGAGGACCAAACTGAAAAAGTCCGGCATAGTCGCCGTTGACCGCCCCGGGTTTAAGTCTCGATTCGCATACCGCAATGCGCCACAGGAGTGATCGGTCGACGCTGTATAGATTGCTGTATTTCGTAAACCAACTATCCAGTTGTTCTGACGTTACCGGTATCGGCGTGGGAGTTGGCGTAGGAGTTGGAGTCGGTTTGGGAGTCGGCGTGGGGGTGGGTTTGGGAGTCGGCGTGGGGGTGGGCGTCGGGGTATTAAAATTCAGGAGCACTTCTGATCCGTCCGTGTTTGCCAGTGCCGGTTTTGCCTGGGCGCTCAAGACGTTCCCTTGTTTAGCGGAAGATTGAACTGCCGCTACGGACAAAAATATCGCGGCCATGGCTACTCCACCTATCATCATGACAATAGGTGCACTACCTTTCATGTTAGGAAATTATACACCATTACGGAAATGCTTTTTATTGCATATGGCATAGAGCCGGTCACAGGAGTGTTATTGACCATAGTATGAATGGTCGACAGATAGGAAATGCGCGATACATCCCTTACTTTTTTTGTGTGATTATTTGGTATACTTTAAGTATCCTTGAGTAAATTAACCAAATTCACTATTTCTTTCTTTTTGTGCTTCGCGGTTGCACTGGGTGGTTCTTTGGTGACTCTTCCGTCGATTACGACGTGGTACCCGACACTGATTAAGCCATGGTTTAATCCGCCAAATGGATTTTTGGTCCGGTGTGGACGATGTTATATATGCTCATGGCTCTTTCGTTGTATCTGGTGTGGTCGGGGAAAAAGAAAAGGAATACGTTGTATGGCATCCAATTATTTCTCTTTCAGCTCGTATTGAATTTTTTGTGGTCGTTTTTGTTTTTCTTTTTGCATCAGCCGCTTTTTGCGTTCGTCACTATCATCGTGTTGGCAATCGCGATAATTTCTACTATCCGGATTTTCCAAAACATTTCAAAACCCGCGGCGATGTTACTGCTTCCCTATATTGCGTGGGTGAGTTTTGCCGCTTTTCTTAACCTATCGATTGTATTGTTGAATTGTTCTAGTTCACATACATACCGTACACATAGGAACATATGAAAGGTACAATCG
>CAZOTW010000056.1:2378-8513 GCA_964582845.1 uncultured Gammaproteobacteria bacterium | reverse complement strand
ACGGGGGCAACTGCAGATTATCGGCAGTACGACGATTAGTGAATATCGGCGGTATATTGAAAAAGATAAAGCATTTGAACGCAGGTTTCAGACTGTGTTGGTTGAAGAGCCCACAGAAGAAGCCGCAGTAAAAATGATTCAAGTACTCAAACCAAAATACGAAGCATTCCATAAAGTAACCTTTAACGATGACGCTATTGTGGAAGCGGTAAAACTTTCCAGACGGTATATCGGGGACCGGTATCTGCCAGATAAAGCAGTGGACGTGGTGGATGAAGCAGCAGCAGATGTAAAGCTTGCTGCAGAGGCCCAGAAACGCACTTCAAAGGAAGTAAATCGCCAGGATATAGAGTCCGTAATTAGTAAGTGGACAAATATCCCCATAACGAAACTGAATGAGGATGAAAGCGAAAAACTGCTGCATTTGGAGGATATTATCCACAAGCGCCTCATTAATCAGGAAATTGCGGTAAAGACAATTGCAGAGTCGGTGCGTAGAGGAAGAATAGGGCTGACGAATGTGAGCAGGCCCATCGCATCATTTATTTTCCTGGGACCGACCGGAGTCGGAAAAACGGAATTGGCCAAAACGCTTGCTGAAATTCTTTTCGGAAAAGAGGAAGCAATGATACGTTTAGATATGAGCGAATATATGGAGAAGCATGAAGTGGCAAAGCTTATTGGTGCGCCTCCGGGATATGTCGGATATGAAGAAGGCGGCCAGCTCACAGAGGCAGTACGGATTAAACCATATTCTGTCGTGCTTTTTGATGAAGTTGAGAAGGCACATGCGGATGTTTTTAATATTTTATTGCAGATTCTTGAGGACGGAAGACTGACGGATAATAAAGGCAATATTATTTCTTTTAAAAACACAATTATTATAGCGACCTCAAATATCGGCAGCAGTCTTATTCAACAGGAGTTGCAAAAGAAGAAAACCACGTCGCCTGAGGAATTTAAGCGTGTGAAGGCTCTGGTTGAAAATGAACTGCATAAATTTTTCAAGCCTGAGCTTTTAAACAGATTTGACGACACTATTATCTTCGATCCTTTGGGACAGAAACACATGTTCGAAATTGCGCGCCTTCAGCTGCAAAAAACTGCGAAGCTTCTCATCGATCAACAGGTGGCACTTATCGTTGAGCCGAAAGCGTTGGAAGAGTTGGCAAAAGAAGGATTTGACCCGACATACGGAGCCCGTCCCTTACGGAGACTTATCCAATCCGCGATAGAAAATCCGATTGCCACCTTACTCATTCAGAAACAATTTATTGCAGGAGATACGATTGTCGTTGACTATGATGGAGCCAAAAAAATCTATACATTTCAGAAGAAAACCCTGCCGCAGGCGGTTTCTCCGACGGCCGCCACCCAACCTACGCCTCCTGTAATACCGACACCGACACCAGCGGTTCCGCCTGACCAACCAACCGTAAAACAGACTCCGAATATTCCGTCACCAATGCCCCCTCCCGCACCAAAACCATAACGATTGTTTTTATTATGGTATTACAAAGCAGGTACATCCAAGACCGATATCTGCACCAAAAGTCATATCTCCGTCATGAATAACAAACTGTGCCCTGTATATCCTGCCTGGAGAAAGAGGTTGGCCGTTAAACCTCAAATCGTTCACATTCCAAATGAGTTCCGCCCGATATCCACATTCCGTTCCGCGCCATCCGGTCACTGTGTTTATATCTTGGGTTGGAATTGAAGAAAATTGGTCTGCTGCTGCCGGTAACGTACCGCCGGTGCCGGTACTGCAACTGCGGTCTGTCTTGGTATCACCCCCGACAAATGGCGGATTATTTGTGCCATACGCTTTCCAGTATCCGTATACTATGGATGGGGGAATGCCTACTGTTCCGGCGTTCTGTGCGTCTCCAATTGTCGATGTTGGATCATCCGTAATATCGGTAAGATACAAACCCGGATAATATAGGAAATTAAATTTCGTACCATCTCTTGCTGTCATGTCTCCAACATTAGGTTTTATCGCTGTTTTGGTTGCTGTCATTTGAGTAACTCCGGGATTTACCCCTAATGTCAGCGCGTGTTCATCGGTATACCATACTTTTAACTTGCCGTCTGGGCCTATGGTCTCGTTGGGACCCGGACTGAACGCGTAGAGAATACCCGGTTCATCTCCGAAATCCGAACCTGGATTACAGATAGAGGCAGGGGCGTTGTACATAAACATTAATGTTGACAGTTGAAGCGTCTTATGAGGCGGGAACGGTGATGGTTGTACCAACACATATCGTTTAGAACCTGCTGGAATTTGATCTAATAGAGCCATGAGTCCCCCGCTTAATAAAAATCCGAAGGCTATAAGTATCACCAGCAGCAAGGTAACATACCCTTTTTCATTTCTCTCCATACTATAAGAGTAACCCGAGCAATAAATAAAGTAAAGAGTAGTGTTTTTATTTAAATAGCGTGCAAGTAAAAAAGATTGTTACGGTATTTTAAGTTGCTTGACAATTCCACCTGGACATAAGATGCTTAAAAAGATGACATACGAGGGGAAGAATTTACGGCGGAATGATCCGGTGGCACGGGGAATATCGACCGCATTCCTCGTTTCAAACATTGTTATCATGCTGGCGATCACCTATGCCGCCTCCATCGCCAACCGCACCAGTTTTGACCTTCGGTCGCATGCGGTATACCCAACCGTTACGCCCATCCGTACTCCAACCAGAACTCCGACACCCATCCCGACTCCGCCTAAGCCAAACGGGGTGTATTATTATAACCAGACCGATAAACCATGGGGAGATTTTATAGTCGGAGGAGGGTGCAAATTTAAAGACCTCGGATGCGGTACGACCGTCACCGCCTCCATTCTTTCGACCAAGAAAAGCTTAATATGGCGACCTGATTATACATATAAAAAATTATATCCATATCTAAGCTGCAGTGGATTCGGAGCCCAGGATATAAATACCAAATTGACACAGCAGGGGGTATCCTTAACACAATTGACCGGTAAAAACGGTGATGAAGTTAAAAGCAAGGTTGTTGCACAGGCAAAGGCCTACAAAAAAGTTATTGTGGGCGCTAATATAAAAAAGCCCAACGGGACAACTATTTCTCATATCACCCTGGCTGTGGCTTACAGTAGCTCATTGATATTTAATGATCCGCTTTTCGGCGCCGGCATACAGTTGGAGGCTAATAGATATACTATCAATTGGGATACTGCAATTGTGTATGTAGTCAATTGATTTTATCGTATATGTTGTCCGGTCTGGTATACTCCTTTTCCGGCATATTTTAACCGTTCATTATGATTACCTGTACGTTTGAAAACGGAAAGAACGCGAGTCTGCGGCATGTGGTCGTCCATGCCATTATCGAGATGGACGGGAAGCTGCTTCTGGAAAAGCGGACAGGCGATTTACTTGAATCAGGTAAGTGGGGGTTGCCCTCGGGATTTTTAGACCGCGATGAGACGGCCGCGGCGTGCATTGTCCGTGAAGTAAAAGAGGAAACAGGATGGGACAGCGAGGTAATTTCTCTTTTCCGTATCAACACCAAACCCGACCGGCCGCATGAAGACCGTCAGAATGTGGCGATTGAATTTTTAGTGAAGCCGATGAAGAAAACCGGCGAGAAAGACACGGAATCCTCTAAGGTTGAATGGATTCCGATTGATACACTCAATCCACTTCTGTCCGCCAGCCGGCGGATCGCATTCGATCACGGTGAAAGTATCCGGTTGTACCTCAGGTACAGGAAAAATCCATTTCCTCTCCCCATTGTGGAATAATTTTTCATTTCTAATTTTCAATGTATTTTTCAATGTGTTAATTAAAATTTAATGAAAATTGAAAATTGTAAAATGAAAATTGATTGTGTTATGCTCCCTTTGCCATGAGCGACACAGACGAAATCAAATCCCGCATCAATATCGTTGATTTTATCGGAAAGCGCGTGACGCTTAAGAAAACCGGAAGGAATTATAAAGGGCTCTGCCCGTTCCACAACGAAAAAACGCCGTCATTTATCGTGTCACCGGAGCGCCAGACGTTCCATTGTTTCGGCTGCGGCAAGGGCGGGGACATCCTCGCATTTGTCATGGAATATGATCACGTGGATTTTGTGGAGGCGCTGGAGGAGTTGGCAGAAGTTACCGGCGTGAAGCTTACACGACGCGCCGGAGATACGCCCGAAGTGAAACGTAAGCAAAAAATATTTGAAGTCAACCATCTGGCCAGCGAGTACTATCAGTACATCCTCACTAAACACAAATTAGGAGAAAACGCGCGTGATTACCTCAAACACCGAGGGGTTTCGGATAAATCCGTTAAAACGTTCGGGTTGGGGTATAGCCCGAACAGCTGGGAAACGCTCTCTGCCTATTTGAAGAAAAAAGGATACGATACCTCGCTCCTTGCGCAGGCGGGGCTTACGATAGCGCGGGTCACCTCCGCAAGAGCTTCGGCGAGCCAAGGCTACTATGACCGGTTCCGCGGCAGGGTCATGTTTACCTTGAAAGATCATCGGGGCAACGTGGTCGGTTTTTCCGGTCGGGTCTTGGATCCGACAGCGAAGGAAGCCAAATATATCAACACCTCGGAAACGCCGGTCTATATCAAAGGCAACGTGCTGTATGGGTTGGACGTGACCCGTAGCGCAATCCAGAAGGAAAATGAGGCAATTGTCATGGAAGGAGAGCTGGACCTTATTTCATCATTTCAAGCGGGAATAGGGAATGTGGTGGCTATCAAAGGGTCAGCTCTTACGGAGGGCCATGTGAATTTACTGCGGCGGTACACGGAAAAAATAGCATTTGCCCTCGATAGTGACGTGGCAGGGGATGCGGCGGCACGGCACGGTATAGAAATTGCAGATAGGGCGGGCCTCGATATGCGCGTTGTCATTTTGCCGTCAGGGAAAGACCCTGATGAGGCAGTACGGGAAAACGCGCCAGCAGTCAAAAAAGCCATCAAACATGCGATTCCTATCTATGATTACTTCATTTCTTCCGCCGCCAAGCGCTTTGACGCGACCAGTGCATTCGGCAAGAAAAAGGTAAGTGAGGAGATTCTGCCGGTACTTGATAAAATCGAGAATCCGATCGTGCAGGGGCATTACATCAAAAAACTGGCAAAAACATTGGATACCCCCGAAGAGACGATTGCGGAAAGCATGCGGCGGTTGTCTCGGGGAGCAGGGATGAGTGTAAAGACAGATGAAAGCCAAGCCGCGGCAACAACCCGTTCGCAAAAATTGGAAACGTATGTATTGGCGTTGGTACTTCAAGGAAAAACAACAGAGCTGTTTGAAGAATTGTTAGAAAAAATTACCCTTACGGATATCGCCAATCCCGCGGTTGCCAAGATTCTTACACATTTGAAATCATTTGTCGCTGCAAATACAATATTTCTTATCAAAGATTTTGCAGATTCCCTGCCGGTTGAATTGGTATCTACTCTGGATGAAGCATTTTTGTGGGATATCGGGGATCAAATCTCTGATGAAGAGCTTTTTGCACGCGAATGGACTTCAGCACTTCGGGAGCTTGAACGTGCCTGCGTGAAGCGGAAGATTCAGGACATTACCCTCCGCATGCATCATACCGATACGACAACACGTGAAGATGATGAGCTTCGGGCGCTTACAGACCGCCTAAAAGTACTGGAAAAAGAAGGATAAGCCTGGTATACTACGACTATGGTACCCGCCTCATCGGCGGGGTCGCCGAAGAGGCGACAAGCGAAGTCATTTGTTGAGGTTCGATACAACAGCGAAGGCTTTTGTATAAGAATTGCGACAAAGACTTTCGGATAATAGTATGGCTACAAAACCCAAACCCCCCGCCACTGTTGCTGATCTTATCAAAGAAGGAAAAAATAACGGGTTTGTCACGCAGGATGACATCCTTTTTCTATATCCCACGCCGGAAGAACATATCAAAGAAATTGATGAACTGTATGGTAAACTCATCCGCGCCGGTATCGATGTGTTTGAAACAACCTCTCAGGATATCGAGAAAGAGGCAAGCAAATCCATTCAGGATCTGGAAAAAGAAATAGAAGCCCTCGTCCGTGCATCCGCAGAAGGTGTTCCCGATCCGGTACGCATGTACCTTAAGGAAACACCTTCTGCGGATGCACGGAC
>CAZOTW010000056.1:2042-2356 GCA_964582845.1 uncultured Gammaproteobacteria bacterium | reverse complement strand
GCGACAGACGCGCCAAGAAAAAATTGATTGAGTCGAATCTCCGGCTGGTCGTTTCCATTGCCAAAAAGTACATCGGTCGCGGCATGAGCCTCCTGGATCTTATTCAGGAGGGTAACCAGGGACTAATCCGGGCAGTGGAAAAGTATGACTGGCGGAAAGGCTATAAATTTTCTACATATGCCACGTGGTGGATCCGGCAGGCAATTACCCGCGCTATTGCCGACCAGGCACGTACCATCAGAATTCCGGTTCACATGGTGGAAACGATTAACCGGTTTGTGAGAGCCTCCCGTCGGCTCATGCAGGATCTGGGC
>CAZOTW010000056.1:1726-2016 GCA_964582845.1 uncultured Gammaproteobacteria bacterium | reverse complement strand
GTTATGGAAGTGGATGTTGCAAAAGTCCGGGAAATTATGAAAGTGTCCCAGGAACCCACGTCACTGGAGACACCGGTTGGCGATGAGGAAGACTCGCATCTCGGCGACTTTATCTCTGATCCTGGACCTACGCCGTATGAACAGACATCCCGGCAACTTCTCAAGGAACACATGGAAGAAGTTCTTACCACACTTTCCGACCGCGAGAAAAAAGTGTTAATTTTGCGCTTCGGACTTGAGGATGGCAGGCCGCGGACGCTTGAAGAAGTTGGGGCCCAGTTCGGGGTGAC
>CAZOTW010000056.1:0-1698 GCA_964582845.1 uncultured Gammaproteobacteria bacterium | reverse complement strand
GAAAGCGCTGCGCAACCTCCGCCACCCGTCAAGATCAAAGAAATTAAAAGATTACCTCGAATAAGCTTCGTGGTATAATAACCACGTTCTTTTCCATTCCCCTGTAGCTCAACGGTAGAGCGGCTTCCTGTCAAATTAGGCAGCTTTCCGCAGTAATGCGGATTGAAAAATCGGGCTAATTCGGGGGACTCCCGACGTAACGTCGGGGCTATCCCGAGCTAATAAAAATGTGTAGAGACTATATACCCGATTCCCACTTTCTACATAGAAGGTGGGGAATGAGATAGTCCAAGCCTTTTGGTAACAGAAGGATTCTTGTAAGAAGAAGGTTGGAGGTTCGAATCCTCCCGGGGGAGCCAATTCTACGGATTTCTTCGGATTTTCTTTCTTTGATATACTTCAATTATGCAAACCAGGGAAGAGTTGTGTGTCAAAAATCGTGAAGAATGGCGTGCGTGGTTAAAAAAGCACTACAAGTCAGAGCGAGCCGTTTGGATGGTTTACTACAAAAAACATACAGGTAAAATAAGCATTCCTTATGTTGACGCTGTAGAAGAAGCTCTTTGTTTTGGCTGGATAGACGGTCAGATAAAGAGCCTTGATAAAGAACGATTTATGCAGCGTTTTACTCCAAGAAAAACTTCAAGTAATTGGTCTGTGATAAATATCGATAGAGCCAAAAAAATGATTAAGGAAGGGAAAATGACTGCCTGGGGTCGTCAGGTCTATGACAATGGCACGAAAGCCAATAAAATTACCCCTTCAAGTAAAAGTTTTTCTGTACCTTCATATTTTAAGCAAGCATTAGTAAGCAATAAGAAAGCGTGGTCTAATTTTCAAGGGTTTGCTCCTTCGGCACAACTTGCTTTTGTTTATTGGGTAAATATGGCCAAAACAGAGGAAACACGCCAGAAAAGGATTGAAAAAACAGTAAAACTTTGTACAGAAGGCAAAAAACTCACCGTATGAAAGATACATCGGAAAAATACTCTCAACTTTTTCTATTACTCACAGAGGCTGTTAAAGCATTCCTACAAGAAGTAAAAAAACACAAACCTCAGGATATGGCTACAAAAGAGTGGACTGTAAAGGATGAATTGTGTCATATTGCATTTTGGCATGACTATTACGCTCAAAATTATGCCGCGATGGCTGCGAGTTCCAAACCTTTTCTATTTGTTTCCAAAGGAGGGTCTACTCGTAATCAAGAAGGTGTAGATAAGTTACATTATAAATCACAAAAACATCTGGCCTCTTTAATAAATACGGCTCAATCGAGTTTATACAATAGCATTGTGGTAAAACAGGTTCCCAAAATGACATATATAGTTGGTAGAGAGCACAAAACTGAAGAGTTTCTTGAAATGATAATTGGACACATTAATAGACATACAACACTGGTAAGACGCTCAAAGAAGATTAATAAGTAAATACGTAAACATGAGGCATTGTAGAACCCAAACCCAATAATTCAAAGAAATAGGATCGGATAGCGTCCCATACACAATTCTATGCATGACTTCGGCACGGTTCGCAGCCTAAGCCCAGATTATTCTCAAAGACTTAGTGTTCGTGGAGGTGGTTTATCTGAAGCAATTCACCTTTAATTGCTTTCTCAACCGCATGAATAAATGTTACATAGGCTTCAATATACTCTCTTCCCGCACTGACATCGTTAACATCATAATGAGATTTTTC
>CAZOTW010000055.1:0-8668 GCA_964582845.1 uncultured Gammaproteobacteria bacterium | reverse complement strand
CTTTCTCTTTTAACTTCTTCAGCATTTCTATTAGCTTGTCATTGTCTCTCGGATGGAGACCAATAGACGGCTCATCAAGAATGTACATCAAATCAACCAAATCACAATCTAATTGCCTGGCCATTTTTACTCTCTGACTTTCTCCTCCGGACAACGTCGCCACAGGTCTGTTGAGCGACAAATATCCCACCCCGATCTCAATCAGGTGCGAAAGGATTTGTTTCATTTTAGAAACCATGGGTCTGGCCATATCACCGCCAACAGTATCGAGATATTTATCCAATTCGGTAAACTCCATATTTACAAGCTCCGGAATGGTTTTACCATTTACTTTCACGCTTCGGGCTTTTCCGTTTATTCTTGAACCCTGGCACGAATCACAATCCGAATAAATAAAATACTTTTGGTAAGCATTTTTTCTTTCCAGAGACAACTCCTCCGGTGCCTTACTCATATATATCCGCTCAAGCTTTCGGGCAATTCCTTCGAAGTTTTTTGTGTATGTACCAGCGCCGTGCCTTTTTTCAATAGGAATTGATTTAGCGTAAAGAAAATTCTGTAATTCTTCTTCTGAAAAATCTTTAAGTTTTTTATCAACGTCAAACAATCCGATCGCAACCATTTCCCGCCAATTCCACCCACCAACTTTATGGTCGGGATGAGTAATAGCACCTTCTCGAATAGTGTTATTCATATCAAGCATCTGACTAATATCAATCTTGATTCTTTTACCAAGCCCCTTACAGTCCGGACACATACCGGAAGGGTGATTAAACCCAAAAACGAAGGAAGGACCGATAAACGTATCTCCGCAGCGGGAAAACAGAAGCCTTACATATGTGTATAGTTCCGTAGCCGTCCCCACAGTGCTTCTTATGGTTGTACCCATTCGCTTTTGGTCAATCACAATTGCAGTGGAAATATTTTTTATCTCATCAACATCCGGTTTTGACAGTTTTGGCATTCTAGCTCTGGCGAAAGAAGAAAATGTCTCTATTAGTTGTCTTTGCGCCTCAGTGTAAATGGTGTCAAAAACTAAAGATGACTTTCCTGAACCAGAAACACCCGTAAAAACAACAAGTTTATTCTTGGGAATTTCCAAAGAAATATTTTTCAGATTATGCGTTCTTGCATTTTTGATGATTATTTTGTCGTGGTTCATAAAAAATAGTTATTATACATTTTAAAATAGTTCTAATCCTGTTTCAGTCGCCGTAGTTTTAACGTAGGCGACCTGTCAGCGTCAAATCAATTCTTAAATCTACAAAGAACTATTTACAGTGGTGAGCAGTTCGGCCTGAGCTCACTGTCGAAGGCCCTGCCGAACCATAACCTATTTTAAGACAACCGTGCTTCCTTCTGAGCAATTGAATTATAGCTCATTCCAATAAATAATTGACAAAATAGTGTATACTAAGAGTAGATATATTATAGGGGACTAGGGCTTCCTGGGCCCCTATTTTTATGGAAAAATTTTGAGCCCGTAGTTAAGATATCCTCCACCCTTAGGATTTGTGTGAAATTTCTTTTCTATATATGAAAACGCTTTATTCTCCTTTGTTTTATCTAATGCCCACCGGCCAATAGGATACGCGATTAAATCAGCTAGCTGCATACCGATGATGTTCTGAATCTTCTGATTAAACGATAAATCAGTCAACTTTGATTGAATCTCCTCTTTTATAAATATTTTTTGATCTTTATACCGGAAATCTTCATATACCTTCGCCAACTTCTGGTCATTGTGTGTTTCGCGGGATTCGATCCGAACCATCATCTTTTCGCCACTTCTCCCCAGATACATCACTGCACGTTCGAGAATAAACTGAAAACATATGTAATAAGGATTATTTGGCGTTTGATAGTGGGTTTTCAACTTGGTTTTATTTATTGCTGCAGCGATAATGGTAAATTTAAGAGAAGACACAAGCGTATCCAGATCGGAATAAAAAGCTTCCCGCTTCTTCCGGTCTACCAGTACAGAAAAGTCACCTTTTTGCTTTCTGATATCGTATGAGCGAAGAATAATATTGTCTCGACCGAAATATTTTACCTTCAATTCTTTCGCCTGCTGTTCAACAACATTTGTGTAGTAATCAAAATCGACAATACAGCCCGCAAGCACAAACATTGGATACGACGCATCAATTTTATCCAGACTGTGATCGCCAGACTCATCTAAAAACATGACTTTCATAGATAATACGTATAGTATACTCCCAAAAACTGCCCTTATCATATGTTGTACAAACATGTCAGGGCATACCTATTCACTAAAACTTATGCATACACTGTTTTTCAGGAATATATGCGGGAAGCTAAAAGAAAAGACAAACAGAAGTTGAAAAAACGGATAGCAAAAATGCTATTACTTAAACCCTATATCACCATACCTATCTCGGATAAAAATTCAATACTTCGTCTAGACGGAAAACTCTCTGTGTATGTTCGTGTTGAACATGAACTTATTCAACTGATCAAAGAACGAAAGAAGCGAGGATATTTTGATCCTCTCGAATATGAATATGCGCTACTTGAGCCTGCAATTGAACGAGTTGCTGGTGCTGATTTATGCGAAATTGAAAATGATGAGGAGTTTGATGAGCAGCTTGTGACGTTTAAAGCGATATATCTCAACTGGTATTATCAAACTGCGGCTAAATATAAACTTCCGACCTTGCGGATTATTCCGTTCTTGTTACGGCTGCTTCTTTAGCAAACTATCGTTTTATTACATTTTTTAAATCAAACGAAAGCCTAATCATATCTACGCACTGAATTCCATTTTCAAATATCGGCTCTTTATAGTTTTTCAAGAAAAAGCCTTTTTCTACCCCGCATATAACAAATCCGCATTTTTGATATAAAGCAAGCTGCAAACCACTTGAATTACCAGTTCCTACGTCTATGCGAATGGCGTTTTTACTTTTTGCCAGTTCGATTGCATGCTCGATTAGTCTCTTGCCAAATCCCTTTCTTCTGTGTTTTTCATGGACAGCAATATTTTTCAACTCTGCTACGTTATTTTGCTCCTGAGAAATCACAGAAACGCCAACTAATTCATCGCCAATAAATGCTAGATATATTTCCGAATTATCTAAATATTCTTGAATTGCTTTCCTTGAAGGATCCGCCATTAACAAAAGATCCCATGGTATATCTTCGGAGGGAAGTTTTTCACGGATTTTAAAAGTTTCCATTTTATTTAAAATATTAGGTTCTAATCCCGCCCCTGTCAGCTTCAGGCATGTTGCGACGTCTGACGTCGCAGATAAATATATAACGAGGCGTCACGTCGAACGTGACAGCCGCGTTTGACGCGGCGGGGAACCATTTACAGTATTATAACCTACTTTAAAGCATCTATAGTCCATGCGACATCTCAAACACTTGCACAACAAAACCTTGATTTTCATAAAACGAAATCCCCAATTTATTAGTAAATAAAACCGTCAAGGATATGTCCTCACATTGATTATTCACAAAAAATTGTTTTATTTCGTTTATAAGCCTTTTGCCAATTCCTTTCGAGCGATTTTTTGACGAAACGAATAAATCAACGACCTCACCAGCTCTCTTTAAGACAAATTCAGATTTGTCTTCTTCAGATTGTTCTTTAATAAGCCCATATACATATCCTGTAATTTTTCCATCTTCCTCTGCCACAAAAATTGCGCCTTTTCCTAAAGTTATTTCTTGTACTCTCTTTTTGATCCAATCTTTGTAAAATTCATCAGAAATGTCTTTTTTCCTATTAGGATTATAGCTCGCCAGGTATTCCCTTAGCTCTTTAACACATATAAGTAAATCTTCTTCATCTGACGTAGATATGTACTCTCTAATACAATTAATCATAAGTGTTTATTTAATTTTGGCGGAGAGGAGGGGACTCGAACCCCTAATCCCCTTACGGGGACACCCGCTTTCCAAGCGGGGCGACTACCAATTATCACACCTCTCCCCTTTTTACTATTAATTTTTTAAATGTGATCACAATCGATATCCCCAATTATACCATTCTGCAAGCCCGCTTGGTGCTATAATCCACGTAATGGACACAGTGCTACAAGGCAACCAAAAAATCCGGAACATGACCGAGGATGATCTGCCGCAGCTTGCCCAGTGGGCGGCAGATGCATTTACATCCAAAGAAACAGGACTCACATGGACACAAGAGACCATGCTTGCCCACCTTTCTCATGATTTTAAAGGCGAACACTCCTTTGTCATGTACGATAAAACCGGTTTAGTCGGGGGTATCATGGCATATCCGTGTAAATACGATCGGGGAAATGAACTGTTCCTCCATACTATTGTCATTCGACCAGATCAGCAGTCTCAGGGAGTAGGCAAGGCGCTCCTTGGGTGGTTCATCAAATATGCCAAAAACCAACACATCACAGGTATTCGCCTGGACGCACACGTACGCCTCCCCTCCTACGCATGGTACAAACAGTTTGGATTTCAACCGAGCGGCTGGGAACAAGAACTCCTGACGTTGACCTAAGGGGTGCTATAATCGCTTCATGTCTCCCAAAAAAATCGCTGCAATCTCCCTCATCATTGCATCCATCTTCTGGGCTTCAGCGGGAGCCGTTTCAAAAATTCTCTTAGTTTCATTTGACCCGCTTTCTCTTGCGCTTTTACGCCTCACTATCGCAAGTACGTTGTTACTGCCTCTCTTTCTTTCCCAGAAACGGCCGCCAATCAAAACGCTTCTTTCTGACTGTATACCCATTGGCCTTGTAGGAACGGGTAATTTTCTTTTTTTCCTCCTTGGTGTTTCACGAACTACTGCCAATGCATCTTCAATTATCTATACGGCAACACCGATTCTCACACTGATCGTAGCCCATTTCGCTATAAAGGAGCATGTGACACGGGCGAAAATAGCTGGTATCATCCTGGGACTTTTGGGGGTCGTCGTCATTCTCATATTACCTATTGTGCGACGTGGTACCACCATAAACGGGGACCTCATCGGAAATTTGTTTATGATTGCTGCTGTTTTATCGTGGACGGTCTACATCGTAGGCTCCCGACGACTTATCGCAACAAAACACTACAACCCGCTTACGATCACCTCTGTTTCCATGTTTACATCGTTTCTCATTTTTCTCATCGCTACCATCGTCTACCCACACAGGCCCATCCTACCGCGTGTTTTTGAAGGAAATAATTGGATATTACTATTGTATTTTGGTGCATGTGTGACCGTGGTGACCTATACTCTCCATCAGTGGGCAATCAAACATTCATCGGCGACCACTGCATCAATGACCAACTACCTCCAACCCGTCTTTGCCCTAACCTTTAACGCTTTTCTCATCGGCGAAAAATTGACGATAGAATTTCTCTTCGGAAGTTTTCTCGTACTTGCGGGAACATTCTTAGCAACCAGCGGACAAATCAACACGTATATACGAAGGGTTATGCAAAAGTCAGTAGGGGAGTGACGAGGTTATTTTGCAAATTCTTCGTGAAGCGTTTTTCTGATCGTTTTCCACCAATCCTGTGAATTATTCATAATCAGCGCTTTCGCCAGAGCCACTGATTCGGGAATGCGCAATCGTTTCGCGTTAGCTCCCAACCATTCTTTCGCGTGAATATTCCCTTTTTCAGCGAGTAACTTGAGCTCGACCAGAAACGCTATGACGTTGGCTTCATAGACTATTTTTGCCTCCAGGGTTTCGCGTTTCTCATAGACGTCAAGAGTATGGAGAAGCTCATCATCAACGCCCTGGAAAATATCACGGTTTGCGCGGTTTTGATCGCGCGTCATATAAAATTTCGCAATTTTATCCATGTCCCCGGTCCGCGCCTCATGGAAATCATGAAATACACTCATCGTAAGCACAGTTTCCATGTTTATTTTAAGTTTTGGGTCCTCTCCTATCTCTTTTGCCAAAAAATAGGCAATAACCGAGGTCATAAACGTATGTTCGCCGACGCCTTCCTCGTTATCGCCCAAAATTTGCCACCCCGTACGCTTGAGGCGTTTGACAACCGATGCTTCATAGACAAGATTGGTAATTTGCTTTAGTTTTGTCATAACAGATAAATGTGTTTGGCAGCCCCAAACCATACGGTATAGGGTAAAAGTTGAACTTGGCGCACCTGATGGGAGTTGAACCCATAATCTTCAGCTCCGGAGGCTGACGCTCTATCCAATTAAGCTACAGGTGCAGGGTGCGGAGGCGAGAGGATTCGAACCTCTGTGGGCCTTGCGACCCGCTCGGTTTTCGAGACCGGCGCCGTATGACCACTTGGCTACGCCTCCAAATACTGTCTATAACGTCCTACATGCTTCCCGTTACCCGGTTTTACTAATTCAAAAAATTTCATGACTTCTTCTTTTTTTCTTAACATAATTCTATTTATTGTGCTAATTGTTGGGAAAAAACCAAACTCAACTAATAAATCATAAATATTTGACTGCAGCGGGGCTGAATAGCTAGTATATGCGACGCATATACTTTTATAAACAATGTTTTTTTTATAATGTTTATCTAAATAGACTGACCCATCAGTATCAAATAACCCTCTTAATACACTTAGCTTCCATTCGTTACGATTGTTTATCCATGAAGGGATGTGTATTTTCTGTTTTATTTTATCGCCCTTCACTAATCCCATGGAAATTAAAAAATCTACTAGATTTTTACCAGATATGACTAAGTCTATTGCCTTACCTCTACCGCTACTCAAAGATGGATATTCTAAAAAAAGCTTATTGGCGATTTCTTTTACATAATCGACATAATCCATATCGTCAATTTTGTTTAATGTTATTCTTGTTTGATAATCAGTTAAACCGCCATCACCAAGCATGATACCAATAAATTCTGCTAACAGTGATGTTTTTTGAGGTGTTGGGAATAATTTGGCTATTTTAAACCCGTTGTTATTCTTTTGATGAGTAAGTAACGAAATTTTCCCTCCTTTTGATCTTCCCAATGGCGTTCCCGGATTACCATATTTTTTCATCCTTTCGACTGCACCAATTTTTCCTGCGCGAGCTTTAATATCGCTGTCATTTTCTATCATTGCTGCCTGGGGTAACGGAATTTTGTATCTTTGCTCAACCTTACGACTTAATTCCTCAGGAAAACTATATTGCCCATTTTTCCAGTCTCGCAATGTTCTTGGATTTATTTTCCATAATCTAGCAAGTTCAAAATACGATAAATCCTCTTGAGATTTAATTAATTCAAAATATTTTTCCGCATCCTTGCGACTCAAAAACACTCTATTCATATAATCATCATAATTGTTAAAGAACTTCATGTCAACGACTCTGACAGACCACCTAATACGGGCCAAATAACTCATTGAGTTGCACAAATCTTGTGCACCTAACAGGAATCGGACCTGTATCAGAGCTTCCGCAAAGCCCTATTCTATCCGTTGAACTATAGGTGCGTAAAATAAACTCGTGGCTCTATTATACCCTGAATGAAGGGGAAACGGAATTACAACGGTTTCTCAAGTGGAATTTTTTTGGTAACCCATGATGCGGCGTTATCTACCCAATTTTTTTCCGGTTTATCGCGGAAGGGGATATGTTTTGCTATTGCCTCTCTCGCTTTCGCTTTGTCTTCGTGGCCAAGTAAGATGATAACCCGTGGGCCCAAAAATGGACGCACCACAATGAGCACTTGTCCCCACTGTTCTTCAAACCAAAAATCGGCAATCTCTTCCCACCGGTAAAAATGTCCCGCGCTGTCGATGCCAAGGTTGGTGATGCTGTGCTCCACGTCCTCTGGTGGCACCGTGGAGAGGACATAGACGAGAAAGACTATTGATACGACCGCGGCGATAAGCATAAACTCCCGCGCAAAAACAAGGATAACCACTAAGAGAAAAACGATGGCACCGATATTCGTAAAATATTCTTTATCGCGCTTTTTAAACAGTCGCGACGGGGAAGACCATGAAAGGTACACTTCTTGTCGCTTTTCTTCTTTCTTTTCGGCAGATTCGTCCATGACTTGAGTATATATCAAACAGAGCTTTTTTTCTTTATATCAATATGGATCCGCGAAGCGGAGCATGCGAGTCTGGGACCAAAATATCTCTATAACATTTTTTGATAGAAAGCTGTTTTGTAACTACCCTCTTGTTCCACTCCCATTAAGCGAAATCCCAAATTTTCATAAATTCTTCGTAATTTCATCTCGTCCGCATTTGTATCCAGACGTAATAATCGAAACTCTCTTTTCTTCGCGTATTGACTAGCAAAATCAACCATAACCTTTGGTAAATTCATTCCGGCAAATTGCCGGACGACGCAAAGCCAGTGGATATAAAGCGCTGATCGCGGTCTACCCTTATCAACACTTTGCCAACTTTGGTTACGCTCGGTATCTTGCAAAATAACAGATGCTGCCGGAGCTCCACCTGCCAGAGCGACAAAAAATTCATCTGGTTCTGCGTGCTGCAACAGATACTCGCGATTCATGTTTTTTGGATGCCACCATTTGGAAGGATTTCTACCACTTTCCAAAAGCCATTTTCCAGCATCTTGCATTGCTATAATAGCCTGATCCATGTTTTGAACGATCGTATATTTTTTCATAAAATTAATTCGCCCCTTTAGCGGATTTTTACGTTGCGGAGAGGGTGGGATTCGAACCCACGAAGAGCTTGCGCCCTTAGCGGTTTTCAA
>CAZOTW010000054.1:3446-8728 GCA_964582845.1 uncultured Gammaproteobacteria bacterium | reverse complement strand
AAGAACGCAAAAGTAAATCGTATTATCTCGCCGCCTGCTTCCACCCTGAATTAACGACCTCAAAATTCCACGAATATTTCCTGAAACAAGTGCTCAAAAAATAACATTTATCCAACATTGGATTTATCTTTTGGATCCTTGGGATTTGAGGTAATTTTGAGATTCAATTCGTTTTTAAATAACGTTATGGCCACCCACGCAGCTACCCCGATGATGCCCACGATAATCGCAACTCCAACACTCAACAATGCGACTAAAACTGTACTCATAATGTCCTCCGCTATGTATCATAGCGTACAAAGGCCATTTCATACAAATCCCTCTTGATTTCTTTCGATTACCCCCTGTATAGTACGTGTCTATGAAAGACCCCGTTAATCCACAGGTCCAGAATCCCAACAGTGTTTCCGACACCACACCGGAAGCTGGCGTGGCACAGGTGCTTATAGACTTGGAACAACTCATTAGAACGCACATCACCGACATCGACCATCGCAAGGCCGAGCTCAAAAAGCAGCGCGAGATGCTCGAAAGCACGCTTGTTAATGACGAAACCTACCGCCTGCACAATGAAGAAGCCAAAAAAGCAGCCAAGCAAAAAGGGCAAACCAAACTACAAATACTCAAGCAACCGGGAAACAATCAACTTTCCGAAAAGGTAAAAGACCTTGCCTCTGAAATTAAAGAACTCGATGGAGCGCTGTCTGATTACCTCCGCGAATATCAGCGCATGTCCGGATCCAACGAAATTGAAGGAGAAGACGGCGAAGTACGGGAAATTGTATACGTAGCCAAACTCGTAAAGAAATCAAAAAGATCAGAGTAAGCTGCGAAAATAGAGCACGACCCCTTTGAAACCCGTAGCAAGATGTACGCTGGTAGCGTATAATAGCCGCATGCAGGTTACCGCGTACCATACGTCTAAAGTTAAACCGGGAGATGCGCTTTTCCACATTCTCGATACCTACCTTCCCCCGCTTACGGAAAAAACGGTTGTCGTGGTCACCTCCAAAATCATCAGCATCTGTCAGGGTCGCGTCGTAAAAAACGACGGCACGGTCGACAAGCATGACCTCATCCGAAAAGAAGCAGATTTGTATATCGATAGCACCCACTCACGCTATGACGTTTTTATCACCATAAAAGACAATATTCTTATCGCAAGTAGCGGCATCGATGAATCCAACGGCGACGGATACTTCATCCTCTGGCCGAAAAACGTGCACGAAGAGGCCAAAAACATCTGGAATCACCTACGGAAAAAATACGCATTGAAACATGTGGGTGTCGTTATTACCGACAGCCGCGCTACCCCTTTACGCTGGGGGATATTGGGAGTTGGTATTGCGTGGTGCGGATTTGAGGCGCTCAAAAACTACATCGATACGCCGGATATTTTCGGAAGGAAATTGCGAATGACCAAACAAAGCGTCCTTGACGGACTGGCAGCAACAGCTGTCCTTGTCATGGGCGAAGGGAGCGAACAAACACCGCTTGCGCTGGTGCAAAAGGCCGATATCGTCTCATTCCAGGAAAGACCACCAACCAAGCGAGAGATCAACATGCTCCGAATTCAACCCAAGGATGATCTTTTTCACCACTTGCTCACCTCTCCTCTCTGGAAAAAGGGCGGGAATCCATGAAAAAGCTGCTTTCCATAATCCTTGCTCTCCTGGTCTTGGGGTTTATCGCTTCTTTTTTTCTTTGGCGATTGGATACGTCCATACACCAATATACCGATATATCAACCATCAAAGAAACCCCAGCGCTAACGGAAACGCCAAAACCACTCACCAATTTATCCGTAACTCTCGGTAATAAAAAGTATGCGTACGCATATTTCTCCGTCGCTGACCCAAATAAAATTTCCCTCATCCCCAATTTTTCTGAAAAAATAGATGTCAAAACGCTTATGGAACAAAACAACTGCAACGAGGCAATAAATGGAGGGTTTTACGATACGAACAATAGGCCTCTTGGCTATTTCGCAAGCAAGGAAAAGATACTTGGCAATGCCATACCAAGTAGTCTCGTCAATGCGTTCATTTGGAAAGATCAAAGCGGGCACATCACGGTGAGCTCTAACAAACCGCCCGAGGGAACCTTCTTTGGCCTTCAAACCGGTCCGCTTCTTATCTACAATCAGCAAGCGCTCCCGTTGACTATGCGCAGTGACAAACCAGCACGGCGCATGATTGCCGCCGAGACAAAAAACGGAACGACGATTTTTATGACGCTGTACGACGGGGAAAACGTCTATGAGGGCCCCCTCCTTGCTGACACCCCGTCCGTCGTATTATTAGTCGCCAATGACCTTGGTACGCCAATAGCCGCCGCTGTGAATTTAGACGGGGGCAGCGCGTCAGCGTTTTATTCAGAAACGACAAAACTTTCGGAGCTCACCCCTTCGGGCAGCATCTTCTGTACCAAGTAGTGTACAATACTCCTATGACCGGAAAATTCCATGGCCTTTCATGTAGTGAGGCCCAGCGAAGACTTCAAACAAACGGATTAAACGAGCTTCGTACGACGGCCCGAGCGACTCCTTTTGAAATGTTTTTGGAACAATTCAAAAGCCCGCTTGTCGTTATTCTCGTTTTGGCAGCAATCGCATCATTTGCCCTCGGCGACACCCTTGAAGGGGCGCTTATTTTTATTATCGTACTTCTTAATGCGTTGTTGGGGTTTTTTCAGGAATACCGAGCGGAAAAAGCTCTCGCCGCCCTGAAACAAATGACTGTATCAAAAACGCGGGTTATCCGTGATGGTATCGTACGGGAAATAGACAATACGCTTCTCGTTACCGGCGACATCATCCTGCTTGAGGAAGGTGATAAAATTCCTGCCGACTCTTGCCTTTTGGAAACAATGCATTTTGAGGTAAACGAATCCGCGCTCACCGGTGAATCCATGCCCGTCGAAAAGAATGAGAAGGAAGAAGATAAACAAACTATTTTTCTAGGAACAATTGTTGCCAAAGGCCGCGCAACTGCCCAAATAGTAAAAACGGGCATGAACACGCGCTTTGGATCCATAGCCCAAGAACTATCAACCATCAAAAAAGAAGAAACGCCGCTTGAGAAAAAACTCCAAACGATAGCAAAGCAAATCGGTGTCATTGCGCTTGTTGCTGCAGTGGTCATCGTAGCAATAGGATTATTACAAAAAAATTCCTTGATCAATATGTTTCTCACCGGTATAAGCCTGGCTGTTGCCGCGGTTCCGGAGGGGCTTCCTGCAGTCATCACCATCACACTCGCTCTTGGCGTGCAACGGATGGCTCGTCAAAAAGCGATACTGCGAAAACTGTCGGCAATCGAGTCTGTCGGAGGTGTCACAGTCATAGCAACAGACAAAACAGGCACACTGACAAAAAATAAGATGCACGTGGTGCGCACGTGGATAGCAGATAGACCGTATGCAAGTAACGAGAAGATACCTGATCAATATGCCGATACGTTTCATAAATTGCTACGCGTTTGTGTTCTCTGCAATAATGCGAGCCTTGCGCCTGTACGGAATCATGGGTCGTTCGATATCGTTGGGGACGAAACAGAAGGAGCACTTCTTGTTCTAGCTCACCAACATGGTATTGATATAGAATCTCTTAAACGTGGAGGAGACTTGTTGGATGAATTCGCATTTGACGCGACGACCAAAACAATGTCTGTGCTTTTCGGTGACACGTCCGGTATACACGTGCTTACCAAAGGCGCCCCGGAATCTATATTGGATCGGTGTACTCGCATCATAACGTCAAAAGGTGAAGTGGAAATGACGCATAAAGAAAAGGAACGCATAACACGCGAATTTGAACTCTTTGCCAAAGATGGACTTCGCCTCATTGCCTGTGCCATGAAACGAGAGTCCAAAAAACATCTGAAACGAGGCGACGCGGAATCCAATCTTACATTCATTGGCTTTGTGGGTATCGCCGATCCTCCCCGAGATGTAGCAAAAGAATCCATCGAACTTGCCAGACGCGCGGGTATTCACACCATTATGATTACCGGCGACAATCAACTCACGGCGTACGCAATTGCCAAACACATCAATCTTGTTACCCATGGCGAAGAAGTAATAACCGGAAAACAGTTTGAAACACTCACGGACGCGCAAGTACGAGATAAACTCGCAAAAGTCCGTGTTTTTGCTCGGACCACTCCGGAGCAAAAACTCCGTATCGTGCGCATGCTTCAATCTATGGGACACGTCGTAGCAGTGACCGGCGACGGCGTCAATGATGCGCTTGCGTTAAAACAAGCGGACGTCGGCGTAGCTATGGGCATAACAGGCACGGATGTCGCCAAAGAGGCGGCAGAGATGATCATTACGGACGATAATTACGCGACGCTTGTTTCTGCTATAGAAGAGGGGCGTGCGATTTTTGACAACATGAAAGCCGCTATTAAATACCTTATCGGTTGCAATGTGGGGGAAATTATCGCTATTTTAATCGGAACACTTCTTGGGTGGCCGCTCATCCTTACCCCAATACACATTCTCTATATGAACTTAGCAACCGACGGATTACAAGCCATCGCCCTTGCGGTAAACCCAAAACATCACGCCATTATGAAAAGAAAACCCCGTACAGAACGTGGGCTTTTCAACAAACACGACTTTCGTTGGCTTGCCGAAGTCAGCCTTCTTACGGCTTTTTCTACCCTCATCGCATTTTTTCTGGGATGGCGGATGGGCAACGTAGCGCTTGGTCGAACGCTTGCTTTTACCATCATTATCCTGGCTCAACAATTTATTTATCTTGATACCGCGTCAAGCGATCACACCATATTCTCCCGACGAGTTATGCGAAACCCATGGACATTTCTCCCTATCGGTGTCATGGGTATTCAACTGTGCTTACTGTATATCCCTTCACTTCAGGGGATATTTAAACTCACGACTCCGCCGGTGTGGCTTCTGGGTGAAGCCGCGTTTGTCTGTCTAATTATGATTATGTTTTCAGAACTGCGAAAACGATTCGCAAAGTCTTTCTATTACGATCATTTGGACACTTGACGAATGACGGTCACTCCGTGATACTCTTACTCTATGCCAAGTAGTAGTCCCGCACTACTTTATTGGATTAAATAAATATGATTGCGGGATCACTGCCCATATGGTCACGACGAAGCGGTCAAAAGACAATCCCCTTTTTTACCCCACGAAAGACAACAGCTGGGAAGCAGAAGCCGCATTCAATGGCTCCGTCATCAAAGAAGACTCAACATACCACATGTTCTATCGCGCACTTTCTGTTGATCCTCTGTACCAAGACG